>QMYL01000028.1 GCA_003662645.1 Candidatus Bathyarchaeota archaeon | reverse complement strand
GTTCTGTTCAGCTATGTAACACTCGAGGCTCCTCTCAGGGAACCTCTCAAAGAAGAACTCCGTGAACGTCGAGTTCTTAACGTCGCCATCCAGGACGATCATCTTATCGTTGACCTCTCCAAGCTTAACGAGGGCCTTCCCGTAGGCCACCCTGGTAGCGACCATATCCCCAAGCTTATAGTCGGTCTCTATGGCAAACTTTGATCTCCTCTCCTCAGCCTTGAGCTTCGCTTCGATGAAGTTTGTCGGCTTGAAATACAAGTTCTTAATTCTAGGAGAGATCTCGCTCTCAGCTCTCTTGAACTCCTCCCCCTTCAAGGCTCTTCCATGCCTCCCCTCCGCATCCTCGAGGAAGCTGACCCCCTTACCCTTAACGGTCCTTGCTATTATGAAGGTCGGCCGATCTGATGACTTAGCCCCGTCCAGTACATCTATCAGCTCCTCGACGTCATGTCCGTTACATACGTAAGTCTGCCAACCGAATGCCTTAATCCTTCTCTCATACTCCCCTGAGTCCCAGCTGTACATTGTGGGTCCACTCTGTCCAAGGCGGTTCATATCCAATATCGCTGTTAGGTTTGTTAGGCGGAGCTTCCCTGCGAAGTTTATCGCCTCCCAAACCGACCCCTCAGCCATCTCCCCATCCCCAAGAAGGACGTAGACCCTCCTATCGATGCCCAGAAGCCTCTTGGCATAGGCCATCCCGACCCCTATAGATAGGCCCTGCCCGAGGGAACCCGTGGCGACCCTTATGCCCTTAACCCTGGGAACCGGGTGCCCCTCAAGCTCGGACGTGAACTCCCTGAGGGTTAGGATCTTATCCCTATCTATCACCCCAAGCTCCGCTAAGGCTGCGTATAGTATAGGTGCTGCATGTCCCTTCGAGAGGATGAACTCGTCATTGTCAAGGTAGTCTATGTTTCTCGGGTCTATATTCATCTCCTTAAAGAAGAGCGTCGCCATGATCTCAGCGCATGATAGACAGCTTGTCGGGTGCCCTGAACCAGCCTTACTCGTTGCGCGTATAGTGTGAAGCCTCAAGATGTTGGCCTTATCCTTTAGGTAGGCTACTTCGTCCATGCTCGTTCCCCCACCAAGATGTAGTCGGTCGCCGATAACCAGAGGATTCCTTCAAATATTTAATGGTATCCCATATCAGCCTTCAATTTCTCTACATCTCCCAGAGGGTAGCATCCACAAGCCTCTTAAGTAGTGTATAAATCAAGGAGGACCATCAATTATGCGATGGATGACCTGGTTGGCGCTGTCTATGCCAAGGGAGGTTGTCATAGAAGCCTACAAGCTCATCGATGAGAAGCTGGAGAAGACCATTAACTGGCCGTGAGGTATAAGTGGAGCGGTGAAGTTGAAGCGTAAGGGATATATGGAGCCCCGTTGAGCTTAAGTATGAGTGTTACATCTCTTACCTCTAGAAGATTTGGGGGTGTACCACACTCGGGAAGGTTCTCGTCACGGCTGCCTGGCCGTACATAAACCACGTTCCCCACCTTGGAAACCTACTCCCGATACTCTCAGCCGATGTTATAGCCCGTTACTATAGGCTTAAGGGTGAAGATGTAGTCTTCGTAAGCGGTTCAGATGAACATGGAACTCCAATAGAGGTCGAAGCCATAAGGCAGGGCATAAACCCGAAGGAGCTCACAGACCGAAACCACAAGATGGTCTCCGAGCTCTTCAGGAAATGGGGGATATCCTTCGACAACTACACACGCACCGAGAGTCCGAACCATAAAGCCTTCGTTAGGGAGGTCTTCCTAAAGATAGAGAGGAACGGCTACGTATTCACGATGGAGACGGAGCTCCCCTACTGCCCAAGATGTAAGCGCTTCCTACCCGACAGGTTCGTTGAGGGAACATGCCCATACTGTGGATATGAAGGTGCGCGTGGAGACCAGTGTGAGAAGTGTGGGAGGCTGCTGGAACCAACGAAGCTCATAAATCCCTACTGCACGATCTGCGGTTCAGAGCCAACCATAAGGAGGGTCACTCACTGGTACTTCGACATGCCGAAGTTCACGGATCAACTGCTGGAGTATATAAAGAATAACAGGCAGCTCCCTGACAACGCCAGGAACTTCAGCCTAAACCTACTGAAGGAGGGGCTGAAGCCGAGGCCGATAACTAGGGATAATAAGTGGGGAATACCCGCCCCCTTCAAGGGCGCCGAGGGTAAGACCATCTACGTCTGGCTCGAGGCCGTCCTCGGCTATGTCTCCGCGACGATCGAGTACTTCAAGAGGTTGGGTAAGCCCGATGGCTGGAAGGACTACTGGTTCAATAAGGACGCGAAGACCCTGTACTTCATAGGTAAAGACAATATACCATTCCACACCCTGATCCTGCCGGCCCTCCTCCTAGCAACCCATGAGGGCTACAATCTGCCGTGGAACGTCAGCACGAATGAGTTTCTAGTCTTCGAAGGTAAGAAGTCCTCCAAGAGTAGGAGGATAGGCGTATGGATAGATGAAGCCCTAAAGCTCTTCCCGCCGGATTACTGGAGGTACACCCTAATCTCGATCAGGCCTGAAACGAAGGATACGAACTTCACATGGGAAGTATTCATCGAGAAGGTTAACTCAGACCTGAACGACACCTTAGGAAACTTCATCCATAGGACGCTGACCTTCATAAATAGATACTTCGGCGGAGTTGTTCCAGAACCAACAAAACTCGACGAACCAGACGAGAAGGTTCTGAACTCAATAAAGGAGAAGGTTGAGAGCATATCGGAGAGGATAGAAGGCTTCCAACTCCAAGACGCAACACGGATCTTCATGGAGCTGAGCCGGATAGGGAATAGATACCTAAACGAGAAACAGCCATGGCTAGCCATAAAGCGGGATAGAAGCTCCGCCGCCACCACATTATACGTCGCGGCTCAGATAGTTAAAGCCCTAACGGTGACCATGGCTCCATTCATGCCCTTCACATCTGAGAGGCTCAGGAAACTTCTAAACCTACCTGAGGAGGCGAATAGGTGGAGTGAGGCCCTAAAGCCCCTCCCACCGGGTCATAGGGTTAGGGAAGCTAAGCCTCTATTCCATAAAATAGAGGCCTCAAGGGAGGGTTTGCAGGAGATGCTCGAGAAGGTTAGGGCCGCCTCTCACATGGTCTCCATCGATGAGTTCTCGAGGATGGATCTCAGGGTTGGTAAGATAGTCAAGGCTGAGCGTATTCCTGGTTCTAGGAAGCTCATCAAGTTGACGATAGATGTTGGCGACGAAAAGTTGAAGAACGCCGTTGCGGGTATAGCTGACAACTACAAGCCTGAGGAGCTCGAGGGTAAACTTGTAGCCTTGATAACCAACCTTAAACCTAGGAGGATCATGGGTGTAGAGTCTGAGGTCATGATACTGGCAGCTCAGGATGGGAGGACGGTCACGCTCCTCCAGCCGGATAAGCCCGTAAGACCGGGCAGCAAAATAAGCTGAGCTGAGTGAATATTATTGGAGACCGACCGACCGAAGGGGTTGAAGATAGACCTACACGTCCACACATGTTACTCCGGGGATAGCCTAACAACCCTCAGGGAGTTGATCGCATATTCTAGGATGAGAGGTCTGGATGGTGTCGCCGTCACCGACCACGATACGGTTGAGGGAGCCTTAAACCTGCTGGGTAGGGCTGGAGTTGAGGGCTTGATCATAATCCCAGGGATAGAGGTCTCAACTTCTATGGGTCACGTTCTGGGGTTGAACATAACTACCCCTATACCTAAGGGTTTGGACCCGGCGGAAACCGTTGAGAGGATACATGAAGCCGGGGGGATAGCTGTTGAGCCTCACCCTCCAGCTCCCTTCAAGAGCAGCCTCGGCACAGGCGATTACGTATCACAACTGGGGTTAGACGCTATAGAGGTTATCAACTCCTCTATGGTCCCCTTCTCATTGATGAGCCTCCTGAGTAGGAGGCTCGCTGAGAGGCTTAACCTACCCCAGACGGCGGGAAGCGACTCTCACCTTCCAGAGGCCATAGGTTTAGCCTACATACTCATAGATGTCGACCCAGATGTTGAGGAGATAATTGAAGGTATAAGGAGGGGCAAGGCTGTTCCTTATGGTAAACCGATCCCTTGGGGTTTAAGGTTAAAGAAGATTATCCGGAGGGGATGAATCAAGAGTAGACTTTTAGGTTTCCTCCATCCTTCACCTCCTGACGTATATGTATATCACAATGAGCGCTACCAGAGCTAGGAAGATCAACACCTTGATTAATGTACCATTCCTCTCCCATATTATCATGGTCGCGTTCAACCTATCTATTGGGTTTCGTGAGGTTAACATCTGGAGTATCTGTCTAACCTCCTTCTCGGTGAAGAGTCCACCGTCGATTAGGACCTCGTTCCTCCCAACCCTCTTGAAAGTGTGCCCCATAAACCTAAACTCTTCTATGAAAGCTGTCTTCAGCCATAAGTCGAACTCTTCCAGGATCGCCTCGTTCCTCCTTCCGCTCCTACTCATGTCTCTTCACCTGTATTTGACGCTGATGTAGTACAGATACCGCCAGGTTCCATCCTCCAACTCTAAGACTCCAAAATTCACTATGTCATCGCCTTCATGCCATACGAGAACCTTACAACCGCTGAGTGAATGCCTCTCTATGAAGGACTCAATACCCTCCTTCGTTGAACTCCAATCCGCCTCCTTAATGTACGTGAGATTATACTCCCTCACCTCAACATCCGGGTGAACAGCCGTAATGTTTATAAGCGTACAACCTGCTTGAATGAAGATCTCCCTAACTCTCCTCAACCTCTCCGATGCTCCAACCTCAACAGGTGCGCCTATGAGGTTGTAGTAGGCTTCTGCGGCGTCTGAGCCCATGGCTACGAGAGAGCCAGAAGATGCGTCCACTATGCCTATCTGGGGCATCGTAGCCATAATTGAGCCCGTTAGGTATAGTGGGATGAAGTAGTAAAGTTTACCCTTTATCGGGTATAGTAGGATGTTACCCAGCCTTGATGCCTGCGGGTATTGGTAGAAGGTTAGCTTGGTCTTAACCTCCTTGTTGGTTCTGAGGGAGTCTAAGGCCGACGTTGGACCCAGAAACCTAGCTGAGGCCGGCACCTCGTAGAGTACTATTCTACCAAGATCCTCCCCCCCATAAGCCAGGTATATGGCCGCCAAGTTCTTACTCTCCGACTTCATATACTCCACTATCTGGATCCCGGCGAAGTATACATCGTTCTGGTCCACGAATAGGACGTACAGGACCTCCGTCTCAGCCGGCCTCTCATAGAATTCGTTACCAGACCTCCAAGCAAAGGGATCATTTACATGAAACTTGAAATCTATATCCAACTGTCCAGGTTTATCGTGCATCCCGAGTAGAGCTTCTGGATAGCGCAGTTGAGGCCTAAGCCAGTCGGCGCTTGGATCATCTATCGGCTTCCAAGCGTTGTAGTATTCCTTATAGAAGTCTATCAGGAACCCGTCCGGTTTGCCCACCCCATAACCTGTTATCGTTCCATCCTCTATATTGACCAAGACGACAGCGAAGTATCTCAGGTAACTGCTAGCTGAGAAGCCCGAGTGCATAGGGTAGTCGATGTATACTTGAACCGCATAGTATACGTTCTCGCCATCACTAACCAGGTAGGCGTCGGGGTCTACCTCCAACCCATATATCAAGAGGTCCTTAACGCGCTTGAGTACGTCACGGTTATAGAGCATGTTTATGCTCTCCTGCGGTGGGGAGAAGGCGAAACCTATCTGGCCTTGGAATAGGAACCAGAGCACCCTCTCCCACCCTGTGAGTGTGTAGTCTGGCTCCTTTGAGTATGAGATGTTCTCAACCTCGTTGAAGCCCCTCACGTTTACGTAGACTGGATTGGAGAACCCCTCCCCCTCACCGTAATATATTAGGGGTTCCCTCCTGATCTTGAAGGCTTCCTTCACATCGACGTACTCTCCAGTGTGACTGTCGATTACTATTATCCTCGATGTGTGGGTGTAGATCAGATGCGTGCTTATCCAATCCTTGCTTGGGTATAATATGGTGGTTGGAGCCACCCAATACTCCCTCCCATGTATATAGATTATGTCGGAATCTGCCAGCGTCATCCAGTTGGAGCCTATCCTATTTATCATCCTCGTGTGGGCTGCCCACCTATCCCACTGGCGGACTAGGCTTAGGGTCTTGGTTACGTTTCCACTAGGTAGCGCTGAGAGGGGCATCCGCTCTATATCCTCTATCCCGGCAGCCCACCTGGTTACAGCTATCTGCTTCTCGGTTAAGGGCTTCCACTCGTATTCTATCCAGTTGTTGTTCCAGTTCAGCCTGAAGCCAGCTATTATTGCGGCGTCTATGGCCAGGAGTATTATCAGGGATAGGGTGAAGGCTAGGAGGACCATCCTCCTCCTTTTAGAGAACGATTGACCCTTCTGGAACCCCACGAAGTGGAAGAAAACCGTTGCAACGGCGAATCCGACTAGGAGGATCACGCATATCATGTAGTCGAAGGGTGTTGTCGCATCCATAGCCCAGTAAGGTGAACCCAGCACCATCGAGATCATGATGCACGTCATTATGAGGAAAATGTCCCTAACCCAGATGTTCTGTTGACCCCTCAAGAAGTGCTTCACCAGTTTGAATCCAAACCTGATGGCGATCAAGGCCAGTATTGCGGTCGATAGGATATACACGAGGCGGTACTCCACCTCCATGGTCGGCATGAGGGAGATAAGCTCCGAGCTTGAGGCCGGGGAGACCGGTAGGAGCATTATCCTAGGTATAAGCCTCCAGTCTCCTATCCCCTTCATGGCCATGCAGAAGATGGGTGTCACCTTCCCTAGGAATGGTAGACCGTTAATCGACGCTATCAAGAGGAATGCGGCGACCCATTTGAACAACTGCCAGAATATCCATAGGGTTCTCCTAGTCTTAGGTGAGAAGGTCGGCATAGCCTCACCGGTTCCATACTCCATACGCATCATCCACTGGAAGGCCTCCCAAGCCTCATAGAGGTCGCTTCTTCCAACCATGGGGTTCAAGGTCAGGAGGGCTAGGATGGCGGCCAATATGAATGTGTAGTTGTGGTAGAAGGTTATGTTGAACCAGTCTAGGCCCGATTTGAGGAGGTACATACTCTGCATGATCTTCCAGTTTAACCAGATGTAGAATCCGTAGAGGACTATGCCGATAAATATAATAATAAGTGGAAGCCAGAGCCAGAATCTGCCGAGTGGGGTGGTCCTCCTGTACATGGCTCAGCCATCTTGACTCTTTTTTATTACTTTAAGATTATAGGCTTAACTAGGATATATATAGAGTTACTTCCAACTTAGGTAGGGTGTGGAGGCTAAGCAGAGGCCTAAGAGAAGGGTTAGAGCCAACAAGATCTCTTAGATAACACTTCAAATTTCTCCTCAACAACGCCTCGCAAGGAGTATGCCAAAAGACAACTTAAACCTTAAATAAACAGGAGGTGATCCAATAAGGTGTGGGTGATGACAGCTCTGGCCCCACTGAGCACCCACATAAGACACGATGATGTAGATCTTGAGTGTGGAACCCACACCTTCCTTTCGGTTCCATTCCGGATATTTTAGGCTTGAAAAATTTGTTCGTTGTATGTGTTGCGTTTCCCTCCGTCAATAAATTCTTTACATGATAGTATACGCTTAATAATGCTAAGTCTACTCCGTAAGTGAGGAGATAGAGTTAGAGGAGCCGAATAAGGAATGAATCAAGCTTATCCATAAATTTGTTCTCTATAGTTCTGGCTCTTTCTATGGCGTAAATACTTCAAGTTTTCCTATGCGGATGTAACCTTGATTCTTAAGCTAAATGGAAAGGTGTAAATTTTTTGCGATAGCACGATATATCCGGTGTCGTTGTGATCCCGACGCATAAGGAATGTGTAAACTTCAGGGGCGGAGTCTGCACACTACTAGGCGTCGCCCAAGAGGTCAACCTCAACGAGTTGAAGCGTAAACTCGGCTTAAACACACATGTTTTGATCCCCCTGTTCATCATTCCCCTCCAAGAACCTATCGAAGATCTCGTCAAGTATATCCTCCCGTCTCTCCATAGACAATCATCCCACACCAGATGAGTATATAAGACCTTGCAGTCCATTAATGACCAATCCTCCCCATCAACTATCCATCAACTTTATGGCCTTCAAGCAGACGAAGCCCTTCCCATCCGGCTTCCTAGAAGGTTCCTCAAACCTGGGTCTATCATGGGGTGGATAACTCAGGGTGGCCCTAACCTTGACAACCTTAAAAGAGCACCTTTCAAGCATCTCTTCAACCTCGGATATCGTGTAGAAGTGTGCATGGCTGTAGATTGGGTGGCCCTCCTTGGCTCTCCTCTGGTATTCCTCGCCCCACCTTGAGTTCCTCGGTATTATGCAGACTGCGAACTCCCCATGGCGGTGCAGAACTCGCCTAGCCTCAGCTATGGCCTCCTCAGGTTTGTCTAAGAAGCATAGGGTTAAGGTCATCAATATGAAGTCGAAGGATCCTTCCCTGAAGGGTAGTTGCTCACCGACCGCCCTCACAACCTCAATTCCGCGTTTATATGCGAGTTTGAGCATCCTCCTTGATGGTTCCACGCCGACATCTATTGGCGCCTTCGAGTCTAGGATTCCCGTTCCAACGCCAACTGATAGGCCCCTACCATGCAGGTTCAGCGACTCTATAACCCTAGCCTCACACTCGAAGATTACCGGGTTCCTCCGATACCAGGAGTCGTATCTCTCGGCGTATCCATCGAAGACCTTATAACTCAGGGGTGTACACCTCTCATCAAATCAGGCCTAGCAGTGACTCAACCTTCTCTTCCATGCTCCTCTTAAGGTCTCTCCTATCGTCTATCCGGATTGTTGTAATCACCCTTCCAACGCCCGCCTTAAACACGGCCTCATGGGCGGCCCTAACAACCTTGAGGGCCTCATCGAGGCTCTCTGCCTCGAAT
>QMYL01000027.1 GCA_003662645.1 Candidatus Bathyarchaeota archaeon | reverse complement strand
GAGCTTAACCTTCCCATGCGAGTGGAGCCTAGCCAGCCCACCGTAACTGTGTAGGAGCTCAACCAGCTCCGCATCGTAGGGGGTGACGAGGCGGTCAAACTCGCTCGGGTTGAAGAATGGGGGCGCGGCGTATTCCGGTCCGACTATGCGGTATAGGGTGACGGCCCCGCTTGCTAGGATGTGCCTGAGGTAGTTGTAGATTCTCTCCTGGAAGAACTCCAGCAGATCGAAGATTAAGGCCTTGTTCTTAACGTACAATCTGATGAACCTGGATAGGCCGAAGAGCTCAACGGTTAGGCATAGGGCATCTGGTATATCCCCCATGACTATCCCGGATCCCCCGAGCCTACCGTCTAGGGTGAAGAATGAGTCCACCGAGGGCCTCCACGGTTTGTAGGGTAGGGAGAGCACCCTTTCAGCGTCCTCCTCATCCTTACAAAGGTACTCAATCGTCCATGATGTGTGGACGCCCTCTATCTGCTTCCTGACGGTGGTTATCGTTCCCCTAGGGGTCTCGATGACCGTTCTAAAATAGTTAGAGTCGCCGTTCCTCCACTCCAACCGTTTAACGCGGTTCCTATCGATTACGCCGTAGAACAGGACTTCCTCCCCAGCCTCGGCTCTAGGAGACCAGAAGTACATCTTATCGGTCTTACCCTCGGCGTAGTTGAGTATCTCAACATACTCGGGGTAGTCGTAGATCCAGTCGTCATAGAAACCGTCGAACTCGTAGAGCGATATTGGAACCCTATCGACCTCCTCCCCCCTGAAGGTTCTCATCAGCCTCTCCCTGGAGTCCATCAGTATCCCTCCATGATCCCTCTAACAATACAGGATGTGCCACTTACTTATGGAACCCTCACCCATATCGGGGAGGACCAAGCCATCTGCCCATTCAGCTGGCTAACCCTCAAGTAATAATAGTTCAACCCATCTCTCGGTTTGTGGTCAACGTAGAAGAAACTTGCGGTGTATCCATCCTCTGGTATGGTCCTGTGTATCTTCACCTTGTAGGAGTTGTGCCAGTAGACATCTGGATTCTCCACATCACCTGGGGATAAGCCAAACTCATCACGTATCAGGTCCTCGGCTTCACGTCTCAACGCGATGACCCTAGAACCCTTTAAGGCGTCATCCATCGAGAACCTAACACGTCTAGAGTTCACCTCAAGTGTGATTACGCTTCTAAGGTGAGCCTCCAACTCAAAGATCAGCTCTTGGAACATCCTCGGCTTGGTCTTCATCGTCCAACTGCATGCGTCTTCCGTTGCGGAGTCTATCCTCTGCCCGAAGTGGTTGAAATGCGGCTCCACATCGATTATCTTACCGCCATCAACCTCCAAGGAGCCCCTCCATAAATGCTCCCTGATCCTTCTCAAGCCGTACCCAAGCTTCGGTCCCCAACCGAACTCCAACCTCAACTTCGCCTTTATGATCTTATCAGTCTCCGGGTAGCCCCACCTACCTGAGTGGCAGTATGTATGTATCACCCTCCCGTTCCTTATTATCTCAACCCTATCTATGGCGTGGCTCCCGACGACCTCGCCCCAGATCTTGATGGGTCCACTTGATTTTAGAGTTTCCCCCATGAAGTGGTCGTTTATGAAGAAGGTCAACCTTATTCTATCGCCGGTTACACCGTAAGTTCTTCTATTCATGAAGGCCTCCCATATCGAATCCCTCGTTAGCTCCATTGCATATACGCCTGCCAGCCCCCGCTACCTGGATATAGGAGGTCGCTTGAGGCTATGAAGCCCAGCCTATAACCCCTATCTAACCCCTCTATAACCGTCCCGCCAGATGTTCTGGGGCTCATATCCACATTTCTGTTCATGGTCAGCGGGGTGTCACAGCCCTCTGAGGAGCCGTGTTGACCTGAGTATATCTCAACTAGAGGGGATAGATCGTCATCGTGAAAGTTCCAATCCTTGCCACGCTCCCCGACTTGGTAGCCAGTATGGTGCGGTATGACCATGGCCTCAGTCTTCCTCAAGTTCTCATACAGTTCCGGTAGGGTCCTCGCCCCATCCAGCGGCTCATAATCCTTCAAGTAGTATACGTTGTGGTCTCCGTAACGCCTCCTATCACCGTGCCACTCATAGCCCAGGAAGGTTACGAACTCGCCGGGTCTATTACCCTCAGCCACAGCCTCCTGGACCAGCCTCCAATCCTCAAAGAATTCATCCCTTTCACCACAAGATTCGATCCTAAGACCCTTCTTGGTGTACCAGATGAAGGGATAGTAGGCCACGGCGAAGAAGTCGAGGATGTCTCGAGCGGCCCTTAAGACGTCATCCAGATTCTCGACGCGGACGTTGTTATGCATATCACCCCAGTAGAGGTTATAACCTAACCCATCCATGATCCTAACCCTCAAACGTTTATGCCACCATCACCCTAGGTTAGCTCCCTGTCTCTTTAAGGTTTCTTGGAGTAAGGAGATATCATGTTCCCTTGGGGTCACGCCTAGCTTTGCGGATAGGGCTGCAGCCGTCCCAGCGGCTTGGCCGATGGCTACGACTATCGGTATGACCCTTATAGCGGCTTGGGCCTCATGGGTGCTCGATATGCACCTCCCGGCGACGAGTAGGTTCTCAACCCCCTTCGGGATCAAACACCTGTAAGGGATATCGTATGATTCCCCGGGTGGCGGGCTCTTACCGGAGTAGGGATTCTCCTCGAAGCCCTCCCCAACCGGGTTGTGTATGTCTATCCAATATGAGCCTCTTGCGATTACGTCCATGAACTTCCTAGCCTTTACGATGTCATCCCCGGTCAGTACGTACTCGCCGATTATCCGCCTCGTCTCGCGGACGCCAACTTGTACCCCGGAGGTTAAGAGATAGGCGTTCTCAAATCCTGGAACCCTCTCCTTCAGAAACCTAACCAGCTCCATCATCTGCCTCCTACCCTCAACCTCAGCGTAGGTTAGATCCTCCGCTTTCGTTCCATCAACCCTTATGATCCTCGTTGTGTTGAAGTGGATCTCGCCCTTCCTCGTGGTTGGGAAGTATAGGACCTTCCTCCTCGGGAGGGTTACCTTACCCTCAGCCTTAGCCTCCTCGAAGAGCCTGTTTATCTCCCCGCTCGGCGGCATCCTATCAACGTCGACGCCACCCATTCTGAAGTTGAGGGTCATCGGCTGAGTCAACCCGTCTCTCCTCCTACCCTTTTCGTATGAGGCTCCAGCCATAACCGCAACATCGCCGTCACCGGTCGCGTCAACTACGACCCTACCCAAGACCACCTGCCTACCCGATTTGTTATGTATCTCAACTCCACAGATCTTGTCTCCCTGGGTTAAAGCGTCGATTATGCAGGTGTGTAGTAGGAGCTTCACGCCGGCCTCCCTAACCATCTCATCACAGACGAGCTTCATAGCCTAGGCGTCGAAGGCTTTAGTATCTTCATCGTAGCCATCTATCTCCTTTAGACGATCTATCATCTCCTGGAATATTCCGCGTATTATCTGCTCTCCACCGGCATGGAACGGCATGAAGGGGTTAACCAGCCCAGCGGTCATGGTTCCACCTAGGAAGCCATACCGTTCAATTAGGATCGTGTCGGCGCCGTTCCGTCCAGATGCGACCGCAGCCGCCACACCGGCCGTTCCGCCACCGGCTACGATAACGTCATGTTGGGACCTTACCATCAAATCGATCAGCCCCTCTAGAGGTTTCACAGCTTCGAAGGTGATGGTTACTATTTCTCCGCATCCCATATTTTTGGTTTCCATGGAAAATTATTAATTTGTACACGGTTTACTTCTTCTTGATGTGGCATGACTGAGAGGGTTGGGATACTTGTGGTATCTTACGGCTCTAGGGCCGCGGCTATGGTTGACGCCTTCTATAGGAGTGAGAACTACAAAGTTGAACTTTACATAGCTGATAGGCAGAGAAACCCCTTCAACATTAAGAGGGCTAAGGAGTTCACTGTAGTACCAGACCTAAATGTCGGAGACATCTGTAAATTCGCAAAGAAACACCAGGATAAGATAGACTTCGGGATTGTAGGACCGGAGAAGCCAATAATAAATGGAGTACGAGATCTGATCGAGGGCGAGACGGATATACCGATGATCTGCCCGACGAAGAGGTACGCCCTCGAAGGGAGCAAGGTCGCTCAACGCCTCCTATTCCAGGAGGTCATACCTGAGGTTAACCCGAAATTCAAGGTCTTCAACCCGAAGGAGTACAAAAGCCTAGATGAGGTGAAGCGGGATCTATACAGATGGCTTGATGAACTGGATAATAGGGTCGCCGTCAAGCCCGATGCGCCGGCGGCTGGTAAGGGGGTTGGGGTGTGGGGTGACCACTTTACAACAAGGGAGCAGCTCCGAGAGCACTTCCTAGCCAACTACAGGGCTGGACCCGTCATAGTCGAGGAGAAGCTTGAGGGTGAGGAGTCGAGCTTCCAAGCCTTCTGCGATGGGAAACATCTCATCCCACTACCTGAGACGAGGGATTATAAGAGGGCCTTCGATGGGGATGCTGGACCTAACACGGGCGGTATGGGCTCCTATAAGGATGTTGGGGAATACCTGCCCTTCATGACGGAGGCCGACTGGAGGAAGGAGGAGGAGATAATCGAGAGGCTCTTCAGGAAGTTGAGGGGTGATGGGAGTAATCCAGAGCTTAGGGGCATACCATTCTACGAGGCCTTCATACATACTGCAAAGGGGCCGATGATACTAGAGAATAACAGCAGACCGGGAGATCCGGAGATACAGAATATACTGCCAATCCTGAAGGATGACTTCGTTGACGTCTGCTACAAGATGATCGAAGGAACCCTAACAAGGGTTGAGGTTGAGAAGAAGGCGACAGTCGTAACCTATAAGGTTCCACCAAACTACGGCGGATATATCGATACCTTCCCCGATAGGGTTAGGAGGGAAGAGATAGGGACACCAGTAGACCTCACAGAGGCTGAGAAGCTATCATCGAAGTATGGAGATAATATACGGATATACCCTGGCTCCATGGAGTTGAGGGACGATAAAACCTACCCCCTAAGGTCTAGAACAGTCTGCGTGGTAGGCGTAGCCGAAGATATACAGAGCGCCAGGGAGATATCGCTGGAGGGTATAAGAGCCATAAAGGGTGGAGCTCTCTGGTACCGGAGGGATATAGCCTCAAGGGAACACATAGCCAGAAGCATAGAACACATGAAGAGGCTCAGAGGGACAAAAAACTAGAAGCATCTAGAGGAACAGCCATGACAAGTATAAAGTTGGGCGTGATAGGAGCTGGCAGCATCGCGTGGGCTACAACATTGGTGCGAGACCTATGCCTAACCGAGAGCCTATGGGGCAGCACAATCACCCTCATGGATGTAAACACGGAACGCCTAAAGGTAATCCACAAGTTCGCGGAGAGGTATGCATCCGAGCTGAAGGCAGATCTAAGGTTCGAGAAGACCGCAGACAGGAGGGAGGCGATAAGGGACGCCGACTTCATCATAAATACGGCGATGGCTGGGGGGCATCAATACTACGAGAGGATGAGAGCGATCTCTGAGAGGTTTGGATATTATAGAGGCATAAACAGCGTCGAGTGGAACATGGTTTCAGACTACCATACGATATGGGGCTACTACCAATTCAAATTGATGATGGATGTCGCTAAGGATATTGAGGATCTTAGCCCCGACGCGTGGTTACTTCTCCTCGCAAACCCTGTCTTCGAGGGAACCACGCTGGTGTCGAGGGAGAGCAAGGTTAAGGTTATAGGGCTCTGCCACGGCCACCTCGGATGCCACGAGATCGTGAAGACCTTAGGTCTAAACCTTGAAGAGGCGGAGACCGTATCGATAGGCTTCAACCACACGATATGGTTGACCAAGTTCCAATACGAAGGTGAGGATGCATACCACCTTATAGATGAATGGATCGAGAAGAACTCGGAGAGATACTGGAGGAGGTGGCGTAGAAGGCAGAGGAGTCCATTCGATATACAGATGTCCCCAGCCGCTGTGGATATGTACAGGAACTATGGGCTATTCCCCGTCGGTGACACCGTGAGGAGTGGAACGTGGAAGTACCACTGGAACCTGAGGACGAAGAAGCATTGGTTCGGGCCGACCGGTGGACCAGACTCAGAGATAGGTTGGAGCGTATACCTAAGCAACCATGAGAAGTGGCTTAACCGATGCGTAAGGGCGGTACAAGACGAGGAGACCCCCTTAAGGAGGCTCCTTCCTCCAAAGTTGAGCAGGGAGTCAGTCGTGCCGATAATAAACTCGATAACAAACGATGAGAAGGGAGTGTACCAAGTTAACATCCCCAACCAAGGTGCGATAGATGGAATCCCAGATGACGTAGTCGTCGAGGTTCCGGCGGAGGTGGATGGGAAGGGAATCCACAGAATCCACATGGGTAGCCTACCCAAACGAGTGATGAACCACGTCATGTACCCAAGGATGACGAGGATGGAGTGGGCACTAGAAGCCTACATAGAGGGTGGGAGGAACCACCTCTTCGAGTGGCTGATAGTTGACGCCAGAACGAAGTCCACCAGGCAGGTTGAGAGGACGATAGACGCCTTACTCTCGATGCCCGAGAATGAGGAGATGGCGAAACACTTCAGCTAAACCCAAACTACAGAACATTAAAATTTGGGAGGAGTATGGTCATTGAGGAACCGAGGTGAGTTTGTTGAGGTTATTCATAACTGACTGTGAGGGTCCAATATCGAAGAATGATAACGCCTTCGAGCTGGCTTGCCACTACATCCCGGATGGAGAATTCTTCTTCACGTTGATAAGTAAATATGATGATGTTCTGGCAGATATAGTTAAGAGGCCGGGATATAAGGCTGGCGACACTTTAAAGCTGATACTTCCCTTCCTGAAGGCTTACGGGGCCACAGATGAGGGCATGAGAGAATACTCATCGAGGAGTATACTACTCGTCCCGGGAGCCGTGGAGACCCTGAAATACGTCAATGAAATTATGCCATCCTTCATCGTCAGCACGAGTTATGAACCATACATATCAGCCCTCTGCGAGGTTGTGGGCTTCCCAAAGGAGAACGTATACTGCACTAAGGTTAACATAGACAGATACAAACTCAAGGAGGATGAGGCTGAACGTCTGAGGGAATTGAGAGATGAGATAGTTAGGATGCCTATGATAGAGGTCCCGAAAGGGGCGAGAACGCTTGATGAGCTTCCTAGTGAGAGCAGGAGGACCGTTGAGAGGCTGGACGAGATCTTCTGGGATGAGATATCAAATATGGAGATCGGCGTGATCCTGAAGGAGGTTAACCCGGTCGGCGGCTCAGAGAAGGCGAAGGCCGTTAAGGAGATAACGGAAAAGCTAAATGTGAAGCTCTCAGATGTAATGTACGTTGGGGATAGCATAACAGATGTGTCACCATTCCAGCTTGTCAGGGAGAACGGGGGCTTAACCGTCTCCTTCAACGGGAACGAATACGCCATAAGGGAGGCTGAGATCGCCGTCCTCTCAAGCCATACGGTGGTCATATCAATCTTAGCCGACGTATTTAACAGATTCGGGAAGGATGAAGTATTAAAGCTCGCCGAAGGTTGGAGCCCCAGCCTGCTAGCGGAAGTGTGTAACCCAACCCTACTCAGGGTTCTATCCGGTTTGAAGCTTGAGGTTGAGCCGAGGGTTGAGAGGATAACAGGAAGGAATAGGGAGCGGTTGATGAGGGAGAGCAGCGCCTTCAGGAAGACCGTTAGGGGTGAAGCCATAGGAAGACTCGGATGAGAAGGATGTTCTAAAGCGTAGATTTATTATCTTCCAGCCTCCATCAACATCGAGGTTGAGATGCGAGACCGCTGGAGGAGAACGTTAGACCTGACCGTAGTCTTAATGCTATCAGCCCTATTTACGGCCGCCCTCCTATATGCAACCCTGGAGGTACCGAGGTTTCTCAACTCCATCCTAATCAAGGTCTACCCCGATTGGGGATTACACTTCGAGATGGAGAAGATGAGGGAGACTATAGAGCTCCTAAGACCATTCGGATATGCGGCCTTCATCAGCGTTATAGCCCTAATCATAGCTGGCTTCGTTTTAGGTAGAACCAAGATCTCAACTTTCGCCTCGTTAGGTCTATACCTACCCGTCTTCGGCCACTTCGCCCTCTCGATGTTCCTCTTAGCCGGAATAGGGGTCTTGAGGGCCCTGTGGCTCCCAATACTGGATATATCACCGAACCTCCTAAGGCTTGGCGACATCGTTTACACCCTGTACATCGCCTCGGCTCCCCTGATAGAATTTATAATGCGCCTATCTGGGGCTACCCCGTCATTCATCGATGTGGGCACAACCTTCTCAATAATGGTGATGCTGATGGGTCTAGTAATATTCTTCCTAGGAACCGTAACGTGGTTTTACGGGAAGGTTAGGGGCTACAGAATAATCGACTTCTGGATATACAGCCTCTCCAGACACCCACAGTACCTAGGCTTCATCCTCTGGAGCTACGGCCTACTCATCTTGGCTATGGTTACCCCATCGCCTAGGGGAGGTTACATGGCGCCCCCAAGCCTATTATGGCTCATCTCCACACTAACCGCCGTTGGATCCGCCCTACACGAAGAGAACCAATTGATTAAAAGTTATGGTGAGGAGTATCTAAAGTATCGCGGAAGGGTATCCTTCATGATGCCCCTACCAGAGGGCTTAAAGAGGTTGCTGACAGCTCCTGTGAGGCTCCTCCTCGGGAAGGAAATGCCTGAGCGTGGAAGGGAGATCGCACTTGTGCTTACACTTTATGGCCTTATCTTGATCTCGCCATCCATCCCCCTGATTCTCACCTAATCTCGTTTAGCCTTATCAACCCCCTTAGCGATATAAGGGTGATGCGACAGTAGATGATCTCGTCTCAACAGAGGGTGGAAAATGAGGCTTGGAAAGGTTGAGATTGAGGACACTTATGCAGAGGCCTTTGAAGGCATATACTTCAGGGTTATAGTTACGGCTGAGGATGAGGAGACCCTCAGAAGGGCTGCTGAGGAT
>QMYL01000026.1 GCA_003662645.1 Candidatus Bathyarchaeota archaeon | reverse complement strand
GGTCGAGGGAGGGATTATTTCGATCTACATCACGTTTGAGTATCCGAATGGATCCTTATGTCCGATGGCGAACGTCAGCGGGACCATAAGAAATGCTATGGTTAAATTCATAAACCTGATGAATGGCACTTACGTCTGCCACATTAACACCTCTGGGCTTGCAGGATACTTCTCATCGAGGGAATACTTAATGGTTATTATGGTTGAGGGGGAGGGCTACGAGCCCGCCTTGACTTACGTTACCTTCAAGGTCGATCCATCCTTCTCCTCCATGGTGGCTCCATCCATCCTTGTTCTAATACTAGTGATCGCCGTCACTTGGACTCTAAAGATCCTGATCTCGGAGTGAAGACCAAGATCCTCCCTTCATAGGGTTCTAAGAAGATCCTCAACTTCCCGTCCTTAGTGTTGACTATTGACCCTCTTAGAGCATCGTGATAACAACCGGGATCCATATCGGTCTCTAACTTATACCTCTGGGAACTATTGTTCAAGATGACTATCACTTTGCCCTCTTTGGTCTCCCTCTTATACACGAGTACGTTCCTCTTCTCATCTATAAACATCGTCTTGTATAAGCCATTTATCAAGGCTTTCTCTCTCTTGCGGAGGGATATCAACTTCTTATAAAAATCCCGGAGGTCTGCATCCCATGACTCCTCATCCCAGACCATCGTGACTCTACACCTGTGGAGCCCTCTACCTTTGAGCCCCACCTCATCTCCGTAAAGGATCGTAGGGATCCCAATGTAGGTGAAGAGGAAGATCAAGGCCAGCTTGACCTTACGTTTATCCCCTTCACAAGATGTCAAGAACCTGTCGATATCATGATTATCTAAGAAGTTGAACATAAGGAAACAGTATGGTGGTGGCTGAAGGAACCTCAACCTAGCTAGTCCCTTCTCAAATTCTTTCACCCCTATTGATCCATCCGCAAAGAACGATTTGACCAAGTTATAGAGGTCGTAGTTCGTCATTCCGTCGAAGCATCCTTCCTCAAACCATGAGGGCGCGTAGGAGATTACCTCACCAAATATGTAGAGATCGGGTTTGATAATCTTCATCTTCTCTCTGAAGAACCTCCAGAATTTATGTGGCACGCCGTGGGCAACATCTAGTCTCCAACCGTCTATGTCAAACCGTCTGACCCAGTACTCAGCAACCCCTAGCACAAAATCCCAGACCTCTTTATTACTATAATTGAATCTGGGAGCCTCGTAATTCCCGAAGAAACATTCATATGGAGGTGGAAGCCTCATCCTCACCTTCCACATCAACGTGTAGGGGAGAAGTCTGGTTAGGTAGTTAATGATCTTGTATCTGAGGGAGAAGGCCGGAAACCTATAGATTATGAACCATCTAGCATACCTTGAGCGTGGTCCATTCTCGATTACATCTTGGAAATATTTGAAGAAGAAGCCACTGTGGTGGAATACCCCGTCTACAACAACCTTTATGCCATTTTTATGGGCTTCCCTGATTAGGGCTTCTAAAGCTTCAGCCCCGCCGAAGTGTTGATCAACTTTGAAGTAGTCCCTGACATCATACTTATGGAAGGAGGGTGCATCAAAGAGAGGTGTCAAATAAATCGCATTGACGCCGAGGTCCTTGAGGTAGGGCAACTTAACTATGATTCCCTTCAAGTCTCCACCATAAACTGATGAAGGCTTAGGGAGCTCACCCCATCTCCTAACATTAGGAGGATCATTAGAGGGATCTCCATTAAAGAATCTATCAGGCATTATCTGGTAGAATACCGAGGACCTTGCCCATTCCGGAATGAAGAAGTTGCGGTATAGCCTCTGCGGGTTGGCTTCGAAGGGATTGCCACATTCATCCTCTGCTATATGGTCTTTCATATAGTAGAGTCTACGAGATCCATCGACCACTTCGAAGTAGTATCGGATAAGTGTCCACGCATCGACTGTACATTCATAAAAATCGAAGAGATCATCGGAATAGAGAAGGCCCATCTTCTCCTTCCCTATTTTGTCATGTGAATTATGGTGGAGTATAACGTTCTCCACATCATCTCTTGAGGTTCTAAACCTTATGGTTAGGGCATGCTCCGTTGGGGCTGAGAGATATAGAACTGATTGATCGTGGTATAGGGCCTTCTCGCATATATTCCCATCCCCTTTACAACCACTATACCTTAAGACCTCACTATCTACGAGGGTTATACATGAAACTTTCTGGCCGAGCACTTCCTTAACATGAGGGTTTTCATCGTCAAGAACCCTCTTATAATTGTTTATCCAAAAGCAGTATTGGTAGATTCCCTCTCGAAGGCAGACCCTGACGATCCACCTTTCTCCATCCTTTTTCATCGGGGTATTAATGGACCAAGAATTGAATGAGCCGATCAAGTAAACTGTGTGAATGTCTCGCCTTTTCCCTTTAGGCCTATAGCTGAACTCCACAAGATATTTCTTAGCCTGATCCCTGACTGGAATTAACCCAAGAACCTTGTATCCCATAGACTCTCTCTCAAAAAAAGAGGGTGAAAGCGTATTTATCACTTGCGGCGTCCTACTGGGAAGCCTATGATGAAGCCTATGAGTAAACCGACGACTATCCCTCCGGCTAAGTAGGTGGTCTGAGCGCTCTTGGCCGCATTGAGATCGCCTTGAAGAGTAGAGACTTGATCCTGCAGGCTTGATATCTGATCTTGCAGATCTGAAACTTGGCCTTCGAGGTCTAAGATCCTAGATTTGAGATCCTCTATAACACTAGGCATCATTACGCTGTACATGTAGATATCCATGAAGAACTTCACCTTAACGGGAGTGTCGGTTTCAGGATCGAACTCTCCAAGATTGGCCTCTTGCTCAGCCTTTGAGGGGGCGAAGGCTAAGTCAAAGGCGCATGGATCAACCCATTCATCATCGAGCCCACCACCTGGGGCGTCAGCAGTCGCGTTCTCACCTATGGCGGCAAAGATGCCTCCCCGCTGTAGTCCGACCATTATTGAGAAACGCCAGGTCTTCCCTGAGGGGTCGCCTATAACTGAGAGCGGCATCCCGAGCTCAATGCAGTCTGTATCCGTGTCATTGGCTACGAGTAGAGGGGTCTCGGCTGGATACGTTGTATTCGCCACAGTTTGCCACGTTTGGTTATAGATAGCAATACCAGCCCCGGGAATATTACCTGAGACTATCGAGATCCCATACTCCCACCAGGCCCTTTCATCGATAGCTACTCCGGTCCAGCCTGGGAACCATCCAGCTCCGGAACTGCTGGTTAGATCTTGGTCTATTCCAATCGATATAGCCGTCCGGTTCCACTGACCATCTGGAAGATCAGCGAACTTGAGTAGTATATATAGGTAGTTCTCATTCCATGTAATCCTGACCTCCACTAGGTCGGCTTCGGTTCCTTGGAAGGTTGTCGGGTAGATCCAGCTTCCATTCCCTGTGTCATCGTCCACCTCATCGACCCATATGAACTCTCCCTCGCTTATAGTCCAGCTGTTCGGAATTGTTGGCGCTGTACCCACCCAATCAGAGGGATCGCCATCGACGGTTATGGTGGATCCTGTAGTAGGCGGCGACCCAAGGACTCTGATAGGCAGTAATGCAAAGAGAAACAGCAGCAACAACGTCGATAGAAGAGCTTTCAAGATCCTACCTCCCAGTCTATTTAGCAGTTAAAAATTATTTAAGCTTTGTTATGGGAGACTGGAGTACTGATAAGATGGAATTATCTGCTTGTGGTTTTCTAGAGTTTGGTGTGTTCTTAGGTTGTTGTGGTAGTAGGTGTGGGGGTTAGGAAGGGTTTATCGAGAGTATGTCTAGCTTTCTAGTGTTCATGTTATTGTAGAATCGTCTGGTTCCTTTTTTTAGTGTTCTGAGCCGCCTCTCGATCCTGTTTCTCAATCCATGCTTGGTATGCTTCCATCTGAGCCTAAGGCTCTTCAGTGCGTCGTGGTACCATGGTCCCTTATCTATTAGGATCAGCGGCTTGTTAATGCGTGGCCTCAGAGCCTTAAAGCCTTCTTAACGGCTTCGAGGAGAAGCTCTACAACCCCCAAAACAACCACCTCAAAAAGGGAAGTTAAAGCACCTCGAAGCCACAAAAAACATTATCTTATGGTATGCCTTTTAGGATAATTCCAAAGTAAGGTGTTGATTGATCGATCTTCCAAAATTTTAGATCCTTAACGGATATTTTCCATACCTCCTTCCAATATCAAGCATTGTAAGGTAATTTTCTAGCTTCACATAGTTTGCGACGCTGTTCCCGCATCCTAGGGCGTATCCTCCTCCTGGTGCACATTCCCTTATAACCTCTTTCACGTATCCCCTTATCTCAGTTGTTGAGTAACGGGAGATTTTGTCCATATCTACGCCGCCGAGGATTGCTATCCGGTCGCCATACTTCCTCTTATACTCAATAACGGGGTATGAGGAATCCTCAAATGAGTGCTTAGCATCTATCTTGAGGTATTCTATTATATCCTCCATGAGGATGTCAAGTTTTCCGCAGGAGTGAAGGATGAATGGCTTACCATGTTTGTGAACGCTCTCGACGCATCTCCTCTGCCATGGGAAAACGTATTTACGGTAGTTCTCAGGAGCCATGAATGGGCCTGTTCTGTATCCCATATCATCACCCATAGCGAAGGCCCCAACCATACTCATCTCGGAGGCTAGTTTAGAGCAGAAGGATAGTATAGTCCCTATCTTCTCAAACATTCTCCTGAGCAGCGCCGAGTCTCTGTAGAGTGCTCTGAAGAATGGTATCGTCCCCATCAGCCACATAACATTTTCTAGGACTCCTCCCGGAGTCTCACCTATGATCATCATACCCTCAGGTAGGTTATCCCTCACAAACTTGTAGAGGGGTAAAAACGACTCCTGAATCTGGTCTAGATCCGGCCATGAATACTTCTCGAAGTCCTCACGTGACTCGATTACCCCTCTATGCTCATCCTGCCACGTTCTCTCCCCCCGGGAGAGCTCAGCTGTATCGACGGTTGTAAGTTGATTATCTCTAACCAGCAACGATGGAACGACGAGTGGAACGTAATCGTAACCGAGCTTGTGGTAGAACCTTATACTTATAGCGAGATACCTCTGTAACACCTTGAGGTTATCGTCCGATTCGAAATATCGTCTCGTATCATTGTCCATCCTTAGCCTAGGGCTGCATCTCGATTCGCCTACAATCGCTTCCATAACCTCTTTGTCAGCAAAGAGCTCATAAAAGGGGAGGTAATCAGGTTCCCCATCCAGGAATAAGATCTTCCTTAACCGCTCAAAATTGGGGTTTCTCATCTGTTATCCCGCAGATTACCAAAGACGGGAATCGATATTTAATTGTTTCCATCTCGGGTTTCGAGGTTTAGGTTCGATGGTTTTACACCTTCCAGTGGACGGTCATCCTTCGGACTTTATGCAGCCCCTCGCTATACTTGCGATCAACCACTCATAACTATGTTTGTGGCTGTTCCTCGCTCATTACCTTGAAGCTCTCGAGGGCGTGGCAGAGCCCAGCTACGATGAGGACTACGCTGAACAAGATGAAGATCAGGTTCGTCACCAGCTTGTAGAGGCTCAGCACAGCCGGTCTCCCCCATATAGTTAACTTAGTCATAGATTTGAACCCAAAAATGTGGTGCGGTCGCCGGGATTTGAACCCGGGATTGCAGGCTTGGAAGGCCTGAGTCCTAACCAGGCTAGACCACGACCGCCGCTCTTATTGTCTGACTCTCACGTCGGGGGATCATTTGGATCATGATTTTGGACGGTTATTAAAACTTTATGGGTTCTATTTTTGGCTATTTTGTGGCGTTGGTCTTAAGAGTGTGTTGATCACATATTCTCTTTTGATCGTTGTGGGGTTTGTCTATGGGCTTGGAGTCTGAGCTTGAGGATTTGAGGAGGAGGGTTGAGGGGGTTACTCTCGAGATCCTCCGCCTGTGCGCCGAGAGGCTTAAGCTGGTTAGGAGGATAGGTGAGGTAAAGAGGGAGCTCGGCATTCCCGTTGAGGTTCGTGAGGTTGAGGAGAGGCTTAAACATACAATCTTGGAGGGCTGTAAGGCCTATAACCTAAACGAAGCCTTCGGGCTTAAACTTCTCGAACTTCTACTTGAAGAGTCGAAGGGGATGCAGAGGAGAATCCTAGAGGAGAAGTGATAAGTGTTGTTTAATCTTAAAGTATACCGGTGTCTCATGAGGGTGAGGTGGGGTTGAGGGTTGCCATAATAGGCGGAGCTGGGAGAATGGGACGATGGCTTATCGAACACTTCCTAAATCAAGGTCACACGATAACGATATCCGACGCCAACGAGGAAGAGGCCCGGAGAGTAGCAGAATCCAAGGGGGTTAAACTTGCAGCGGACAACATAGAGGCATCTAGGGATGCTGATTTGATAGTGATCTCAACCCCAATAGAGGTTACACCAACTGTTATAAGGGAGGTAATGCCGGAAGCCAAGAGGGGCTCAACGATAATGGAGATATCATCCCTAAAATCCGGCGTCATACAAGCCTTGAAGGAGGCCTCAGAAGCCGGGGTGAGGGCTCTCTCCATACACCCGCTCTTTGGGCCCGGAGTAAAGAGGCTGGCCGGTGAGAGAATAGCCCTGATACCCATAAAAGATGGGGAGGCTGAGGCTGAGGAGGCTGGTAAACTCTTCCCCGAGGCGGAGATAATCATCGTTGGAGCCGAAGAACACGATAGGGCCATGGCGTTGACCTTGGCCATACCCCACATCTTGAACATAGCCTTCTCGTCGCTCGTCGGGGAGGAAGATATAAGAAGCCTAAAGAGGCTCGGTGGTACAACATTTAAGTTGCAGCTGGTCTTAGGTGAAGGAGTTATGGCCGGCGACCCCCACCTGTACGCATCGATCCAGATGGGTAACAAATACACCGTAGATTCCCTTGATAGGTTAATCTCGAGGCTTGAGGATATGAGAAGGTGGATAGTCCATGGCGACAGGGAGAGCTTCATCGAGTTCTATAGGTCGGTATACTCCTCTATATCTAGGGATGAGGACTTCCAGAGAGCCTACGAGAGGATGTACCGAGCCCTAGAAGCCCTATAAAAAACATTCCGGCTGCGTCAATCCCTCAACTTTATTAGGGTGTTTGTATCTAGGACTAGGGGTAACCCCCTTATCTCGTCAACCTTCCTGTTCAACTCCTCCATGGTGTAGGCTTGTATGTGGGCGGCTATATCGTAGTCTCCGGAGACCTCGAAGACCCTATCGGCAACCCTCTCAACCATCCTCCGGGTCCTATCGGTTTGGGTCGGCTCAGTCTTTATGAGAACTATACCCTCAAACTCGACGCTCGTCTCTATTGTGAACCTCCTGATCACGCCCTCCTTCACAAGGTTCTTAACCCTCCTCCTAACGGCCCCCTCGGTGAGCTTGACCCTTCTCGCTATATCGACGTACTTCGCCCTTGCGTCGTCCTTCAGTATCTTAAGTATCTCGAGGTCTATCTCATCCATGGCTTGGCCCTTCCATTTACGATCTTCGTAGTATTACTTTAAGAAACTTGTATTTAAGCTGGTTTTACGTTTTTCGTAATAAAAGAGCGAAAAGATTAAAATACACCTTCCGAGTCATACTTCAAAATAAAGCAGGTGGAGAAGGATGTACACATTCAAGGGATGTTACACAGCCATAGTAACACCCATGGACGAGGAGGGAAGGGTCAACTATGAAGGTCTAAAGCAGCTGGTCGAGTTCCAAGTTGAGGAGGGCGTCAGCGGAATCCTAGCTGTCGGCACGACGGGTGAGAGTCCAACCCTAAACTGGGAGGAACACCTGGAAGTCGTGGAGAGGGTACACGAGTACATAGGTGGGAGATGCCTAACGATAGCGGGGACGGGGAGCAACTCAACGGAGGAGGCGTTGAAAGCTACGGAACACGCTTCAGATGCCGGTGTGAGATGCGTCCTACTGGTTGACCCATACTATAATGGCCCAAGCTCTCTAGAGATAAGGCGTGAATACATCGCGCCGATAGCGAGTAGGTTCCCGGATGTCTATGTCATACCGTATGTGATCCCTAGCAGAACAGGGACGCAGCTCCTACCTCAGGATCTGGCCATACTCCACTCGCAGTTCGAGAATGTTAGAGCTGTGAAGGAGGCGACTGGGAACCTGGAGAACATGAAGCTCACAAGGAGGGGCTGCGGTGGGGACTTCGATATCCTATCTGGAGACGACGATAAGACCGATACGAGGATGGCCGACCCAGAGATAGCCGCCAGCGGGGTTATATCCGTAGCCTCAAACGTCGCGCCTAGGGCTGTCCAGAGGATGACCATGTCAATACTGGATGGAAGGATGGATGAGGCTGAGGGACTCTACAAGATGCTCAAACCCCTCTTCTCGATGGTGACCGTGAAGACCCAGGAGGAGAGCCCCTACGGACCCGTACTCTGCAAGGCTAGAAACCCACTACCCTACAAGACTTTAATGAACATCCTGGGTATGCCGGCAGGTCCATGCAGGCGTCCACTTGGAAAGATGACGAAGAAGGGCCTGAACGTGATCCTCAAGACCGTAAGGACAGTATATGAAAGGAGCCCCGAAATACTCAAACCGGTAGAAGACTTCTTCGATGTAGACCTCGGCGAGAGGTTATATAACGAGAAGTACTGGCAGGGGCTGACCTATGAGGATTAACATATGCGTTGCAGGGGCAACTGGTAGGATGGGTAGAACCCTCCTCCAAGAAGCGGCGTCGAGGGGCTTCAACATCGTGGGAGCTGTAGCATCACCCGGGAACCCAAACCTCGGTAAGAGCCTGAGCGAGGCTGGGATATGCACATCAGACGTCAAGATAGTCGGTCCATCAAACCTCGAGGAAGCCGTCAGGGAGGCCGACGTCTATCTCACCTTCACAACTCCCAAGGCTGAGGTTTCAAACCTACCCATAGTTGCAGATTTGGGGAAGAGGATAGTCATGGGGACAACCGGCTTCACCGACGAGCAGATGAGGGTGATCAAGGAGGCGGTCTCGGGTAAGGTTCCGGCTGTCTTCGCGCCGAATTACGCCCTAGGTGTGAACATAATATTCAAGCTCGTCAAGGTTTTGGGCTTATTCCCACCGGAATATGACTTCAGCATAATCGAGGCGCACCACACGGGGAAGAGGGACGCACCGAGCGGAACCGCGAAGAAGCTCGGCGAAATAGTCTCCAGCTTGAGGGGATACAAAAACATAGTCCATGGGAGGGAGGGCCTAAGCCCAAGGAGACCAGACGAGCTTGAGATACTTACCGTTAGAGCTGGCGGAATACCGGGCATACACACGCTGATAATCTCAGGACCGCATGAGATGATACGCATAGAGCATACAGCCTTCTCGAGGAGGGTTTTCGCCCAGGGAGCCCTATACGCGGCTGAGTGGATATACAGGCAGGATAAACCTGGAATATACACAATGG
>QMYL01000025.1 GCA_003662645.1 Candidatus Bathyarchaeota archaeon | reverse complement strand
GAAAGAGAGGGTATGGGTTGTTAACCCAAACCACCCGATAGCTGAAGGGTTGGGTGAATACTTCGAACTCGAACACACGGAGATGTACGGTGAATACTTCGACATACCCCAACCGGATGAACTCGTCTTCATAAGCTGGTTCAAGGGAGGAGAGGTATTCAGGAGTGGATGCTGCTTCAAGAGGGGGAGGGGTAAGATATTCTACTTCCGCCCGGGGCATGAGACCCTCCCAATCTACCACGATCCAAACGTCTTGAAGGTTATAGGTAACGCTGTCAAGTGGGCCTCGCCGACGAGGGGTTTCAAGCCTAAGTTTGGCAACGTTAAACCCCTCGAGGAGTTGTGCTAATCATTGGGGTTGTGGAGGCTCCGCAGATGGATAGGGTAAACATAGGCATAGTTGGATGTGGTGGGAGGGGTAGATACTTCTGTGACCTATACGGGAGCAACCCGAGGTCCAGGGTTGTGGCCGTATGCGATATATCCGAGAAGCAGCTTGAGATAGTCCGTAACAGGTGGGGTTCAAGGCTCAAGTACTTCACAGACGTACACGACATGCTCAAGATGGAGAAACTCGACGCGGTTATAATAGCGACTGACACCCCAAACCACACCGAGCCGGCAATAGCATCGCTACGGGCTGGGAAGCACGTTATGCTCGAGAAGCCGATGGCCCAGACCGTTGAGGAGTGCAGACGTATAGTTGAGGAGGCGTATAGGGCTGAGGGCATCTTCATGATAGGGTTGGAGTTACGCCACTGCATCCTATTCGAAAGGGTGCGTAAGCTGATAGATGATGGCGCGATCGGCAGGGTTATTCTGGGCTTAGCCCTCGACAATGTGTCGGTAGGTGGGAACTACTACTACCACGACAAGTTTAGGAGGAAGGAGTACGCCAAGTCTCTACTCCTAGAGAAGGCCGTCCACTCCCTCGACCTGTTAAATTGGTTTATGGGCGGATGGCCGACCCGTGTATACGCGCTTGGGGGCTTAGATTATTACGGCGGTTCGGAGCCGCCCGATAAACGTTGTAGGGATTGTGAACGGAAGGGCGACTGCCCATTCTACATCGATCATGAGAGGTTCGTGATGGATTACGGCGCCGTAATCCAGAAAGATGACCTTTGCGTATTCAGTGAGGAGTGCACGACGAGGGATAACTCCCAGCTCTTGATAAGCTACGATAACGGCACCAGGGCGACCTTCACAGAATGCCACTTCACACCCGAGTATACGAGGGAGTTCACATTCATAGGCGACAGAGGAAAGTTGTACGCCCTATACAACAACGAGGGAAACTTCCTCATTAGAGTTAGGCATAGATTCACCGACCACATAGATGAGTACCGCCCGATATACACCGGGGGACACCATGGAGGTGGAGACCTAAACATAATGGAGGAGTTCCTAGACTGCATCCATGAGGGTAGGCAACCTAGGGCGAACGTGGAGGCAGCCTACTACTCAGCCGTCTTGGCGTTGTGCGCTGAGGAGTCCATCGACACAGGCATGCCCATAGATATCCCACCCATACCTAAAAGGTGAGATAACCGTTATATGTGGAGATGGCACCTCTGACCGAGTAGGTTGGTGGTTAATGTTATGGAGTGGGAGAAGGTTACCTCCTCGGAGCTCTATGAGATGGTGAGGGAGGGCGTCTGCATAATCCCGATAGGAAGCCTAGAGAAGCACGGTGAACACCTACCACTCGGAAACGATGCCCTAATAGCCCACAAGATAGCCTTGATGGCCGCTGAGGTTGAACCTGTCGTCGTCCTACCCCCACTATTCTTCACATACACCAAGGAGATGAAGAACCTTACCGGGGCGATATCGATCGAGACCGATATCCTCCTATCATTCCTAGAGAACTTATGCGATGAAGTATCGAGGAACGGCTTCAAGAAGATAATACTCCTGAACTGCCACGGTGGGAATAGGAATATACTCCACGTCTTCCTCCAGCATATCACGGATAGGGGTAAGGACTACGCTGTTTACCTACCCCCAATATTCCTAGCTCCGGAAGTAATTAAAGAGCTGAGGGAGACATCCGAAACCGGACATGCCTGCGAGATAGAGACGAGCATCTCCCTATACCTATTCCCTGAACTTTGCAAGATGGATAGGGTACCGGGGGGCTTCTCAAGCTCAAGGAAAGACTACGACGTCTCACCGGCCAGAACCTCAATAGACTGGTACGCCTCATATCCAAACGCATACGTCGGCGACGCGAAGTTTGCGAGCGCCGAGAAGGGTAGGAGGATAGTGGAGGCTCAGGTTGAGAGGCTCGTAGACTTAATAAGGAAGATAAAGAGGGATAATAAGGTTCTTGGTAAGCTGAGGGAGTTCAATGAGAAGCTGAGGGAGCCGAAGCCAAGAGAGGGTTCGTAGGTTCCTCTCTCCTTATCTCCGCTTTGTAAATCTCCAACTCTTACTAGCGTAGCGGCAACGAAAAACGCTTAATAGCTTAAACCAATAAGTATATAAGCTACTAAGCACATAACATATGTATAAGTAAATTGAAGGCAAACAACATGATAAGAAAAGTAGAGAAACTATTGGGAGTGTGGCATTTCGCTTATTGGAAGAAAATCTAGCACGTGCGAATCGTGCATTAAACAAAAATTTAGGTTGAATCCTTGGTGGTTTAAGGGGATGGGCAGGATCTGTGTAGATATACCAGACGAACTGGAGAGGAGGTTAAGGCTGAAGGTCATCGAGAGGTTTGGGGGAAAGAAGGGAGACCTCTCTAGGGCTGTTGCAGAGGCCATAAGCGAATGGGTGAACAAAAGAGAGGAGTAACCAAAACGAAGAGTTGAGGATGGTTGGTAAAGTCTAAGAGGCCGGGGAAACGAAGGGAAGCAAAAGAAGCCAAACAAAGGAAGAGAAGGTTCAAGAGAAGGAAGAGGAAGCATTAAACCAGACAATCTCAAATAAGCCACTAGGTAGAATTTTAAAAAATAACGTTGCGACTGGTGCCGCGGGCCGGACTTGAACCGGCGACAGCCCGGTCTTCAGCCGGGTGCTCTCCCAGTCTGAGCTACCGCGGCATCAAGAGGATGAATTTCCCTCTTTTTATTTATATATTTTTTTGGCTATTATTGTTTCGTTCTGTTTTACCCTTTATTTGATTTCCTACCTTTAACCAGCCGCTTTAGAGTTGAGAGACCCTCTTCTGGTGAGTGTATATCTATCGAGATCATCGGTATATTCAGTCCAGTTGCCTCCAGTTCGTGCTTTAGGATTTCCATGAAGATTCCGAGGCCAACCCTGTAATCGAAGCCTCCACCCACTCTGAATGGTATGAGGTTTACACTGCAGGTTGGTGACCTTTCTACGCCTATTATGGCTGTGACCTCTATCTTAGGCTCTCTGCTCAGGGTTGTTATGGTCTTTATCTCTTCAGCCGTCCTTCTTGCCAGCTTCAGGCAGTGCTCCCTAAAGCCGGGAAGTTCCTCGTATTCAGCCCTTGACCTGGGCGGTCTGGGGTTGCCGCAGAAGGTGAACTCCGGGCAGGGCATCTGGATCATGCCCAGTCCCATGCTTGAGAGGGCCTCTAGAACCTCTCTTACAGGGCCCTCAGCAACCTCCTTACCCTCGGTCCACCACCTTGTAGATCGATTTAAGATACAGTGGGCTACGGCTACAACCCTAACCTTCAAGTTTCTCGTTCGGCTCACGGTTATACCCTCCTTGTGGAAGAACATTTAGTAGAATATAACGTTTAGGGCTAGGAGCAGGCTCCCTATGATGAATTGGGTTGAGAACTGTGCCAACTGGAAGAAGTATCCGGTCAATGTTGGGGTGAAGGCCCTTATCCCCATGCGGATGGATAGGTATTGTTACGCACTAGCCTCCGATGGATGCTGGATGCTTTCCATACTTCTTGTTGGTCTCCAGCATGGTTAGGAAGTTCTCTATCTTAACCCCTGAGTGTATAGAGTTGCTTGAGCTCAGTACATGCCCACCACCCGGCGATGCAGCCCTAATACAACGCCTAGTCTCACGGATCACGTCCTCCCTTGAGCCATAAACCAAGGTTATGGCACAGTCCACGTTGCCGAGTAGGCATATCCTATCACCATACAACCTCTTTAGGCGGGCTATATCCATTCCAGCCCTCGGCTCTATAGCGTGGTATCCATCTACCCCTGACTCGACGAGGAATGGACTCTCTATCGACTCGATATTTCCATCGGTATGTTTGATGAATGGAACTCCAAGTTTGTGGCATACCCTGACATGTTCCTTCAGGGATGGGAGGATGAACTCCCTGAAGTGCTTCGGGGAGAAGAAGGGACCGTGATCGTAGGCCCAATCCGTACAGCCCGCTATAGCCTCAACCCCAGCGTCAACTTGAGCCTTAATCGACTCCACAGCCCTTCTTGTGCTCTCATGCATCAATCTCCTGACTAGGTCGGGTCTAAGATACATACACTTCAGGAAGAGCGGTAGCCAAGTTGCGTGACTTACTGGGAAGGTGCCGTCGGCGTTCCCCATCAAAAGGATCTCATCGCCAACCCTCTTCCTCGCGTACTCGATGGACTCGAGTTGACTCCCATCGACCCCAACCTCTTCACCCTCGAGCTGCCTAATGTACTCCTCCAAAGCTGGGAGCCCCTCCAAGCCTATGGTTGATTCATACTCGGTCATCATATCGCTCTCGGGGTTGTAGCGAACCTTCGAGTAGAGGCCCTCAGAGATGTAGACCTCCCCCGGAACCGTTCGGTATATGCTGTACATGAACTCGTTCGGGCCTATCCTCTTCGGGGGTACATACCTCTCGGCTACGCAGAGCCTGACCATCATTATATCTAGATCAAGCTTCTTGTAGAGCTCAATCTGGTCCTTGGTGGATTCTATAACCAGCTTCTTACGTTTACCCTTAATCAAGAGCTCAACCGAGGCGAGTTTATTCCCGTAGATCGTCGGTCTACCAAGTATCTTAGAGCCGATTGGCGAGTTTATCAGAAGCTCAAACATAGGCGTTCTATCGACATCCTCAAGGCTTAGGGCTGAGAGGGCCCTCTCTCGAGAACTCAACATGCGGGTTTGATCCTCCAGAAGGCTATAGTCCCTAATCACATATTTAACTTTCCAGATGCTCAAACTTTAAACTCTACAGCCACAACTTCATCTGGAATGAAGAGATACCACCTCTCAGAGGGAATACGGTATTCAACATTGGAGGGGGAGGGAACTCCATTACAAGGAGGAGTTCAACCTAAATGGTGAAGGGGAGGGATTCCGATAGGAATAGATGAACTCGAAGACTTCGACTCCATCACCGATGAGAGGTGCATACCGAGATTCTTGAAGGCGTAGAATGAGGCTCAGCTACACCCTTTCTTCATCGCCTCTTCTCCTTCATCCGACTTTGATAACACGATCCACCAAGTCGATCTTTTGTAAGGATGTTTTGAGGGTTAATCCCTCTTGAGACATCTCCTAAGTCTGGGGCTCCTCCTGTGGGTTATGAAGACGGAGCCTCCGAAGTTTAGATGCATCATAACCTTTGGAAAGTTTATCTCTTCAGTCTCCTCGACGTGGACGGACTGGTCCTCATCGTCGTTTAGGAAGTAGATTATGAACCTGTGCCTCTCTCGTTCGGCCTCTCTATAGGTTGGGCTTACACTCCTCATCTGGAAGACCTTGATTGAAATTATCTTCATATAATGATATTCCACAACTCATATAAACCTTGTGAAACCGGTCTACGTCGGGTGAGATAAACACTTGATGAAACTTGATTGGATGTGTGTCTAGGCGACTACTCGAACCTCCTTAACAACCATGGTATTAGAAAGGTGGTTGAATAGCCTCTGCTTCTTATCTGAGAACGCGATCCACCCGATTATGCAGTCTATCGGTAGGAGGAAAGCCTTCCCTATGCTCTCTACAAGAGCCCTGCCAACATCTATCGGTTCACCATTCAACCTCGTAACCTTTATCTTTATAACCATCTTCCCGATCGACTGTCCGTAGATTCCCTCCATCAATGTCCAGTAGAGTAGGTAGATGATGTTCCTAAAACTCACATCGATGAAGGGAACCCAGCGCGGAACGTACGGTGTTAACGTGAAGCCGGGCCATGATAGCCAAGCGAGGAATGCGCCGAGTATTATCACATCTATAAGCCAAGCGATGAACCTCTCGCCCCAACTGGCCAGTGCAAGCCTAACCTCCAACTTGACAGCTGCGCCACAGTTTGGACAGAAGGATGCATCCTCCGGCAGTTTGACGCCGCAATTCTTACAGTACGGCATCCCAACCTCTTTCCTAACCAGAGCTTAACCTTCCTATCTAGGGATTGTTTTGATATTTATTGTTTCCCTCCTTAGGATTATCCTTCGCTATCCAAACTCTCCCGGCGAGAATATTATTTAAGGATGGAGGAAATATTTAATGTTGAGAGTTCAGTGGTCACGATGCTGAAAAAGTTCAGTAGGTTCATAAAGAGGAAGAAGAAACCTAAGGAGACCCCCATCTCGAGGGATGAGTTCCTAAAGCTTAAGCCCGTGCGGAACCCAGCCTTGAAATGGGAAAAGAACGAGAAGGGAGAGGTTACGATCAGGATACCTATAAAGTCGAAGGGTTTCGCGGCGAAGATACTGCCAACAGTTAAGGAGAGGAGGATAAGGCTCGATCAGGTCGGCTCCTTCGTCTGGGAGCTCTGCGATGGGAAGAGGACGGTGAAAGATATAGTCGACCTCCTGAACAAGAGGTATAAGCTACTACCATACGAAGCTGAACTCTCGTTAAATACATACTTTAACCAGCTCTCGAAACGTAGGCTCCTTGGCTTCATCCTTCCGGATGAGATGGCGGTTCGCTTCGCAAAGACCTTCGGCGTCAAGGAGGAGAAGGACTGACCAACCGATAATGCTCACCACCATCAAGCTCTTAGATCTTCTAGAGATGGATGGCGGATGAGGCTGCCAAGTATATACGTAGGTCCAAGCCTCATATCTGAGCTTGATAGGGCGCTAAGGCTGGAATGGATCGTAACGAATGGGTTGGGGGGATACTCATCCTCAACGGTTCTAGGGGTGAACACAAGGAAGTACCATGGATTACTGGTCGCATCCCTAAACCCCCCGGTTGATAGGCACCTCCTACTCGCTAAGCTCGATGAGGAGGTTAAGGTAGGCCGTAATGTTCATGCCTTAGCCTCAAATGAGATTGAACAGGACAGGATGGAACCGGAGGGCTATAGGTATTTAACCTGCTTCTCCATGGAGCCCTTCCCAACCCTCCAATACGAGATCGACGGAGTATACATCAAGAAGCTCATATTCATGCCGAACCTTAAGAACGCCGTCATATCCACTTATAGCGTTCTAAACAGCCTAGGTGAACCCGTCGATTTCAGGGTGTATCCGTTAGTTGGTTTACGTCACATCTACACGGTTAGGGGTGAAGAGGCTGGAGGGTTAGGCTTCCATCAGAGGACTTCACGGCGCGCTGTTTATGTTGGACTGGAGGGTTTAGAATGGGGAATCCTGATATCCTCAACGAGGGGTTGCTATACTCAACACCAAGCTATGAGGAGGTTATACTTCAGGGTTGACGCCTCTAGGGGTGAAGCCTCAACGGACGTGGTTTATCAGCCCGGCTCCTTCACGGTCCGGATTAAACCTGGGGTTATAGAGAGGTTCCACATAACGGCATCCCTTGAACCGAAGGTTGAGGGGGAGAGAGAACATCCCCGAACGATATCCAGCGAGGATGTTATTGAGGAGCTTTACAGGGAGGAACTTGAACGTAGGAGGGGTATACTGAGGACTTTCTCGAAAGTTAATCCGGATATAGAGGTAGAGGACTGGCTTGGATGGCTTCTACTCTCTGCGGATTCCTTCCTCGTATTTAGGAGGACGACGGGTGGCAGGTCGGTTATAGCTGGTTACCACTGGTTTGGCGATTGGGGTAGGGATTCGCTCATCTCACTGCCGGGGTTAACCCTCATAACCGGAAGGTTTGGGGATGCCAGGGAGATACTCCTAACCTTCAAGCGCTACTGTAAAGATGGGTTGATACCGAACAGCTTCCCGGATAGGGCTGGTGAGAACCCAACATACGACTCCGTAGACTCATCGTTATGGTTCGTGAACGCTGTCCTTCAATATCTAAAGTACACAGGAGACTTCGACTTTGTATATGAGGAGCTGTGGGGCACATTGAGGTCCATAATAGACTCATACATTGAGGGGACATCCTTCGATATACGGATGGATGATGATGGATTGATCGCGCATGGACCCAGACTCACATGGATGGATGTAGCGGTTGGTGGGAGACCCATCACACCGAGGGAGGGAAAGGCGGTCGAGGTTCAAGCGTTGTGGTATAACTCCCTCAAGGCTATGGAGGCCCTAGCGACCAAGTTCGGCCAGTTGAGTGAGGCTGGACGCTACAGCGTTATAGCTGAGAGAGCCCGCAGGAGCTTCAACGAGGAGTTCATAGATGAGGATAGGGGTTACCTATTCGATGTCTTAAGGCTCGATGGGAGCGGCGACCCAACGTTCAGGCCTAACCAGATACTCTCCGTCTCACTAGACTTCGCCATACTGGAACGGGGGTGGATGGGGAGGGTTGTCAACGCCGTCTGGAGGAGGCTTTGGGGGGTCTATGGCCTCAGAACCTTACCCAGCGATGACCCGAGATATAGAGGGAGATACATCGGCGGATGGCTCCACCGCGAGAACGCCTACCACAACGGAACTGTTTGGGCCTGGCTTCTAGGGCCCTTCGTAACAGCCTTCTTGAAGGTCCATGGGTATGGCGACCGCTGGAGGAGGTTTGCCTACGAGAACTTCATGAAGCCCCTGTTAGTCGAGGAGGTTTATAGGGTGGGCCTAGGATGTGTAAGTGAGATATTCGACGGTGACCCACCTAATGAGCCGAGGGGTTGTATATCTCAGGCTTGGAGTGTGGCTGAGCCGTTGAGGGCTCTGGTTGAGGATGTACACTTCAGGAGGCCTCCCTTTGAGGGTGAGGTTCTGGGGATACTAGGCTGACAGTATCTGGGCCAGCCTGTATAGCCTCAGGTCTAACTCCTTCGTTTCACTCCATGAGTAGTCTAGGTCTACCGATGTTATCTCGTTCCCCCTTATCCCAACCATCCTCTTCTTTACACCGCTGAGGAGGAGCTCCACGGCGTAGTTTCCGAATAGGCATGCTAGGAGCCTGCTCCGCGCCGTTGGGGAGCCTCCCCTCTGTATGTGTCCGAGAACCGTCAGCCTCACCTCGTATTTTGTCTCCCTCTTTATGTAGTCAACTATCGAGCGTGAGTCACCGGCTCCCTCAGCCATCACGATTATCTCGGAGGTCTTCCCCTTCTTGTATGCGTGCTTCAACTTGTCGCAGATCTCTTCCAGGTTGAACTTGACCTCGGGGACCAGTATTATCTCGGCTCCCTCAGCCAGCCCAACCTCTAGGGCTAGGAAGCCTCTATTCCTCCCCATAACCTCGACGACGAATATCCTCTCGTGGGAGGTCGCCGTGTCACGTATCCTATCTATGGCGTATATCGCTGTGTTGACCGCTGTATCGAAGCCTATAGTTGTGTCCGTACCGGCTACATCGT
>QMYL01000024.1 GCA_003662645.1 Candidatus Bathyarchaeota archaeon | reverse complement strand
TCCCTGAAGGGTATCTTCTCGCTCCTCGACTTGATGGCGAGCCTCCTTACGAGTTCGTGGGCCTCCTGACGGTTCATACCCTTCCTCGTCAAGGCGAGCATGACAGCCTCAGACATTATTAGGCCCCCGGTTAGGTTCAGGTTCCTGAGCATCCTCTCCTCGTCGACCTCCATGCCCTCAAGTATCCCCTTCATCAGGTGGAGCATGTAATCAACCAGGATGCAAGCCTCAGGTATTATGAACCTCTCGGATGACGATTGGGTTAGGTCCCTCTCGTGCCATGTCGGTACATTCTCCAGGGCCGGTATGACTAGGCTCCTCACAATCTTCGCCAGCCCGCATATCCTCTCGCACAGTTCCGGGTTCCGCTTGTGGGGCATCGTTGAACTCCCAACCTGCCTCCTACCGAAGGGCTCGAAGACCTCGCCTATCTCGGTCCTCTGGAGCTCCCTTATCTCGGTTGCGAATTTGTCCAGGGTTGAGGCCACCATGGCTAATAGGCAGATCAGCTCGGCGTGGCGGTCCCTCTGTATTATCTGGGTTGATACATCCGCAGCTTTGATCCTCAACCTCTCCATCACGAGCCTCTGGACCTCCAGGGCTTTCGGTCCGAAGCCGGCTTGGGTTCCCACCGCCCCGCTCATCTTCCCAACTATCAGTCTTTTCCTGCACTCCATCAACCTCTCGATGTGCCTCGACACTTCCCTCATCCAGACGGAGAGTTTTAGGCCTAGTGTTATCGGTAAGGCATGTTGACCGTGGGTTCTACCCGCCATAACGGTGCCCTTATACCTCTCCGCAAGCCTCATCAATGTCAGCTCCAGATCGCTGAGCCTCTTCAGGATCAGGTTTAGGGCTTCCCTCAGCTGGAGGGCCCTAGCCGTGTCGACGATGTCATAGCTTGTAGCCCCCAGGTGGACGTAGGCTCCGCTCGGCCCGCAGACCTCGGCTAGAGCTTTGACGAGTGACATAACGTCATGTCTTATCTCGCGTTCTATCTCCTTTATCCTCTCAACCTTTACATATTTTGTTGAGGCCATCTCGATTATCTTCTCGGCGTCGCTTCGGGGTATATTTCCAACTTCACCGTGGGCCCAGGCTAGGGCTGCTTCGACATCGAGCATCTTCTGGATCCAGTTCTCCTCCTCGAATATCCTGACCATCTCAGGGGTTCCGTAACGTCCAGTATCTATCGGCAACACGGGCAAACCGGACACCTCAACACCTAATCCCTATATTACTTAGGGGTTATAACCTTTAATAGATGGGGATACATCGGTCGGGAACAGCTTGGAAGGCGGTGATGCTCCGCGATGGGTGGGGTTGCCGCGTTAATCAGCAGGGACGGATGCGACGTCACCCCAAGGATGTTCAGGATGCTCGAAGCGCTAAAGCATAGGGGCAGGGAGGCTTACGGGGTCGCTACAGGTGAGGCTTTGAGGATAGGTAAATCACCGTCAGAACTCCTTGGTGAACTTGAGCCATCAGGTGTAGCTGTGGGGTATTGCCTATCGAAGATCACCCAAGAGGATGAGCCCCAGCCAATTAGGGATGGAGAGGTCACCCTGGTATTTGATGGGAGGGTGTTCAAGCCGGAGGGGATAAGTGGACCTAGGGAGCTCCTCAAGCTATTGAAGGGGGAACCTGAGGGTGGAGCTAAGGTTATAATTGACAGTCTTGAGGGCTCCTACACCTTCGTGGTTATGGATTCTATGGGTAGGCTCATAGCCGGAAGGGACGTAACCGGGGTTAACCCCCTATACTACGGCTGGGACGACTCAACCTATGCCTTAGCCTCCGAACGTAAAGCTCTATGGTCCATAGGGATAAAGGACGATAGGAGCTTCCCACCCGGGAGCGTGGCCACAATCGAACGCCGAGGAGCATTATTCAGGAGGGTTAAGAGCATAGCTAAACCATCTAAACCTAACGCCGTTGATGTGGAGAAGGAGGCCGATAGGCTTCGCGAGCTCCTTCTAGACTCCTTGAGGAGGAGGGTTGGGGACGTTAGAAGCCTAGCCATCGCCTTCTCAGGAGGTTTGGATAGCTCCTTAATAGCCGCCCTAAGTAGGGAGTGTAGAGTTAATGCCCAGTTAGTTACGGTCGGCCTTGAAGGAAGCGTTGAAGTTGAACATGCTAGGGACATCGCGGAACATTTGGGGCTCAAGCTTCAAGTTAGGCTCTTCACCGAGGACGATGTTGAGGGAGTTCTGGATAGGGTCCTCTGGATAATTGAGGGGTATAACCCAGTCGATGTATCTATAGCGATACCCCTATACTTCGTTGCCGAGGAGGCTTCGAAGCTCGGTTTTAAGGTTCTCCTATCCGGTCAAGGTGGCGATGAACTATTCTGCGGATACCACCGATACCTTAAGGTTTACGAGAGGTTCGGCGTTGAGGGGCTGGAGGAGACCCTATACCTCGACGTAGTCAACTCATACAAGAAAAACTTCGAGAGAGATAACAAAGTCTGCTCCTTCCACGGCTTGGAGTTGAGGCTACCGTTCATCGATCTAGACCTGATAGAATACTCCCTAAGTATACCCTTAAACCTTAAGGTGGAGTCCTCAAGGGACCCGTTAAGGAAGAGGATCCTCAGGAGGATCGCGGAGGATCTGGGGTTACCACCCAGCGTCTACATGAGGAAGAAGAGAGCCATCCAGTACTCAACTGGAGTGAGCAGGATCCTCCAAAAGCTGGCGAGGGGGGAGGAAGTGAGCATCAGGGAATACCTCTCAAAGAGATGGGAGGAAGTGAGATCTCAAAACATGGAGAATTGGCGGCTAGGTTAGAAAAAGGGGGGTGACGGTGATGAGCTGGAACCTGAAGCTCAGGTGGAGCCTACTCGATTATCTCTATCGCGTTGTTCGGGCATTGGGTCTCACATGCCCTACACAAAATGCACTCGTCAACGTTCACTGGGACGGACTTGTCATCCCTGAGTTCATACACCCCAACGGGGCAGACGTCGACGCATGTTCCGCATCCAGTGCACTTATCAGCATCAACCCTAATCTCTACCATAGTAACCGCCTTCCTCACATATTTCAGAGAATACTCCAATCGAGGGATAAAAATCTTTGGGATAACCCTAATCTTAGCGTGGTTGCTCCTCAAATTATCTGGGATTGTTAAGGTGTTAACTTAAGCTCCTTATGCCCCTTAGGCCTGAGGCCAGGATTGATGGCTTTCTCATGCGGAATATCCTCGACATCAGTAGGCATAGGATCGGGTTCCGGATCATCATCGCTATGTCTTCATCGGAGTTTAGGGCGAAGTTGTCCGGTGATAGGCTTGCAAGGAGGAACTCGGTGTCGTCTACATTTATGAAGAAGATTGAGGGAGGAACCTCACGTTCAACTATCTTGCATACGTAACGTAGCTCCCTAGCTATACTTCGGTTCCTAGAACCCACAGGAGTTGATATCCTTATCTTAACACCCTTCTTGACGAGGTTATCTATCGTCTTGTTGTAGACCCTGTAGAATAAGATTAACCCATTCTCGGTCGTCATAACATCCACGGTGCTCTCAGCCCGGGATAGCATATTGGACACCCTATCTAGAACCTCACGCCTACCTATCAAGGTCCAGGTCTCACCCCTCCTCACTCTTATCCTGCTCTCTATCCTTGAGTATATCCTCTCGAGGGATGAGACCAGCCTATGGAGGTCCTCAACCTTACTCTCATAGGTCTTCAGGAAGGAACCCAAAGCGTTGCTAGGTGATACTGAAAGAAACCTCTTAGGGTTCTCGGGTATCTCGACCACAAGACCCCTCTCGATGAGCTTCTTGAGGGTCCCATAGATCTTCGTCCTAGGAACGTTCGAGATCATGCTAAGCCTCCTAGCTGTGGATGGACCCTCCCTGATTAGGGAGATGTAGGTCTTCGCCTCATACTCGGATAATCCCAGATACTCGCATAACCTCTGCCATAGGAAGTCCGACGACATGGAGGAAGCTCTCCCAACTTCCTCTTCAGCTAATCGGGTAGTTAAGATCGTTCTGTCCGGATTAATTAGGTTTCTTGATTCCTTGGAAGCGTATTTGGAGTAGAAATCGGATTCAGCATAACGGTGTAATAAACTACGCCATCTGCTCCTTAATCCTCAAGATTACCTCCTCAATCGTGTTCTCAGCCCTCTCCCTCCTCCGGTTATACTCATCAAGCAGCCTCCTGTAGGCCTCACGGGATATCTCCCCACGCCTATACCGGGCCCTCAACCTGTCTATATTCATCTTCGTCGTTTCTAGGTCGGCCTCAGCTATCTCCAGCTGCCTCATCCTGTCTGCGTACCTCCTATCCAGCTTTGATATCTCCTCCCTCAGCTTGTTTATCTCCCTCTGGAGCCTTGAGAGTCTCCCATCGAGGGCGTTCCTCCTAAGTCTATACTTCCTCCTTGAGAGCTTACCCCTGTAGACTTGCCTCTCCATCGAATCGAGCTCTGAGATTATCCTCATCCTCTCCTCATACCTATCGATGAATCTACCGAGTATCTCGAGGGATGCGGGTGGTGGGGCTGCCGCCACCTCCGGTTTCGGGGCGCCCCGGAGGTACAGTATCATGCACACTACACCCATCACCGTCATGGACCATAAGGTCGGTCTGAAGGAGACCCAGAGTATGTCGTAGTTGTATACCAAATTCACACCCACGTGGTGTAGGCTGGTTACATTTAACCCCGTGAATGTTATTACCTCCTGGAGGACGTTCCTCCTCAGGTGGGATAGGGTTAGGTTTCCACTTGAGGTTTGGGTCTTAGCCCCCTCAGGGAGTATTATCGTGACGTTAAGCCTCTCTATTATCCACCCCTCACGGGGCGGGAAGGCTATCTTGAGGTTGTATGAGCCCCATCCATTCTGGGCTACTATCCCCTTATATGGAAGCCTATACCTTAGATTGAGCTTTATCCGGTTCCCACTAATACCCGCCCTCCTCCTCACATCGACTTCCTTATATCCAGCCTTATCCTCCACGTTGACTTGGAGGGGGCCGTATGGGTCGCTGGCGGATATCTCGGTTGCGTTCTGGGGCACCCATATTGAAATCTCCCAGGGGAGCTTATTCGCGTGGTTTATTATCTGGTAGAACTCGGTTACGGTTAGGCTTCCCCACTCCTCAACTTTGATCTCCCTATCCACAACCTCAACCTCGAAGATCGTGAAGGAGGCCGAGGTGAATCTAATCCAAGCTGTTGTCTTGGCGTAGCTATCTAGTGGGCTCATCGAGTGCCTCAGCACATCCCGGTCGTCAACCTTCTCCTTGGTGAAGTTCAGCGAACCTATTGAGTAAGAGGCCCCGCTTGGGAGTATTATTGTAACGTTGCAGGATTTAGCCTCAAAAGTTAGGCTTGGATGCAACGGGAAGCTCGCATGGAAGGTTGCGGTCTTTGGGGGAGGTTCACTCTCAACCAAACCGGAGAATACGCAGGTTATGGTTATTCTGTACCTCCCAGAGGCTTCTAGGTCGACCGGTTGGGGTAGGACCACCTTAAACCCGTAGAAGCCCGTCCTGCCCATATCAACGTCCATAACTATGTCTAGGGGGTTCGTGTATTGGTCGACGGCTGATACGTAGGTCAGGTTACCCTTATAGTTGTAGGGGAAGCCCACAACGAGCTCCGATATGCTTCCAGTCTCCCCGTAGGAGCTTGGGGAGAGGATTATCGTATCGTTTATTATGAGAGCTCCTCCATCCTCAACCCGCACTGTTCGGTCTATCCTAACCTCCGGGTGGTTGCCCTCGCCAGCCCGCACCGCTGCTGTATTTAGGCTTAGGAGGAGAAGGAAGACGATTAGGGTTATTTGGATCACCTTGAACCCGTATATCTTAGTCAGCCCCATCAACCTCGACCCCTTCCTTTTTACACCAGCCTAGTACCGCTCAGACCAGCGCATTTTTAGAAAAATATGTTAACTTCTTATCTTTTAAGTCTATATATGGAGCGATCGCCCTCGCAAGGCTGGCTCCAACTATCCTCTCAAGGTCTGAGAGGTACCTAATCCTCGAAACTCTCCTAGCATTGATTATCCTCCTCGCGGTTAGGGGCCCTATACCCGGAACCTTAACCATCTCCCTATATGAAGCATCGTTAAGGTCTATCGGGAATAGCTCCGGATGCCTCTTGGCGTATAGGAGCTTCGGGTCAATGTTTGGGAGGAGACCCTCATCGTTGAGCAGTTGGGTCAACTCCTCGAGTTTGAAGCCGTAATCCCTTATCAGGAATGAGCACTGGTATAGGCGGTACTCCCTGTAGGGCGGGCAGGGAGGCCTCGTCTCGAGGGGAGTCTCGGGTATGGGCTCGAAGCCGCTGTAGTAGACCCTCCTCAACCCAAGTCTCTTATACAGCCACCAAGACGCTTTCAGGTACTCCATATCGTCATCTTCCACAGCTCCAACTATCATCTGGGTGTCGATCCCTGCCCTCCCGAAGCCGAACTTGACGGGTGAATCCCTCCTCAGCCTCTCAGCCCTCCTAACCTCATCAACGATCCACTCTAGGCGTTTGGTTATGGCCTCCTCGAAGCCACCCTTACTCGGGCATATCTCTGAGAATATATCCCTGTTCGGGGCCTCCATGTTTATTCCAACCCTATCAGCCAGCTCGACGGCCTCCCGTATGTAGTGGCGGCTCACCCCCGGCATGAGCTTCAGGTGGATGTAGCCCGTGTATCCCATATCCCTCAGCCTCTTCAGAACCTCCAGTTGCCTTTCGGTTGTGTAGTCTGGATCTTTGAATAGGGATGAAGACAAGAATAGTCCGGTTATCCTCCCCTCAACCCAGAGTTTGAATGTTACCCCGGCGAGCTCTTCGGGTTGCCACATCTCCCTCGGACACCTCCTACCCACCCTGAAGATGCAGTATCTACAGTCGTTTGTGCATATGCTTGTAAGCAGGGTCTTCAGTAACGGGACGCACCTACCCCCCGCTGAGGCCTCATAGATGGGTACGGTGCTCCTATCCCACCTCGAGCCGACGGTTAGGAAGAACCATTTATCCCTCGCTCTGAGCTTGGACATCCCATCCACCGTTCGGCGGATCCCGGATTTTTACCAGATCGAACCCCCTAGAAACCGGCTTTCTTGAGGTAGTAGTCGTCCTCCTTCTTCGGCCCGAAGCTTCTGACACCCCTCTCCTTGAGCTGCCTCCTCAACTTGGCCGCGTACTTGCCGGTTATCTCACCCCTCCTCTCCATGTAGTCTATTATCTCCTCAGCCTGGTCTTCGTCGTCGCACCTGCGGATGAAGTCGATCACGTCTGGATTGTAGCCTTGGAAGAGCTTTGAAGATGCAGCCCTCTCACCGGTCTCTATATCCGACCTGAAGGAGGTTATCGGCATGCTCATCCTCTTATTCTCCAGCTCCTCCGCTAGGTGGGGGAACATCTTCCTGAACAATCTCTTATCGACTTCCATGACCCCTCAGCGCGCTCCATACTCCACGTAACGTCTAACCTCATCTATTAGAAAAGACCTATTTAAGCCAATATCAATGTGATCCCAAGGGTTCGGTTCACCCACCACCCTACTGCCTATATAATCCTCCATCTTGACTCCAAACTCACGGAGTGCCCTCCTCCAAGCCCCGAAACCCCCGCCCAAGCGGGCCACATGCTCTATGACCCTCCCGATACGCCGGTCACCCCTGCTGAGGAGGGCTTGTATCCTAGCATGTCTCAGGTCTAGGGCGTCAACGACGAAGCGGCCGTCCCTCATCAACTCGCTCCTGATTAGGCGTATAGCCTTTCTGAGATGGGGTGTTGGGGCCAAACCTTCCCACTGGAAGGGTGTTTGGGGTTTTGGGATTAGGGGGTTGATGCTTATATGTATGGATTTGGGGCCGTAGCCTAGTTCAGCTATCCTCTTTGAGAGCTGGATTATGTACTCGATATCCTCCGGCCTCTCTTGGGGCAGGCCTATCATGTAGTAGAGTTTGAGACGCCTCAACCCGCCGTCTAGTAGGGTCTTGGCGGCCTCTATTATCGAGTCCTCATCCATCCTCTTGTTGGTTATCATCTGCATCCTCGGCGAGGCGGCATCTGGAGCCATCGTTACGCTGCGTTGTCCACCCTTCACTAACAGCTTGGTTAGCCGCTCCGTCACGGCTTCGGGACGTATTGATGGTATCGAGAGCTCTAACCCCTTTGAGGTTACGTATTCGCAGATCTCCTCGAGGTTGGGGTGGTCGAATACGCTGGCCCCGATAAGCGCAACCTTCTTGACTGGTGTATAAGTGACCCCGTCGTCCAGGATGGCCTCTATCTTATCTAGCGTCCTGTCCCTCCTAGGCCTCCCTATCGAACCTATCATGCAGAACCTACAACCCCTACTGCAGCCTCTACTAACCTCTAGGGAGAAGGCTCCGCCGAAGGTGGTCATGTAGGGGCTTCCGGGATCGACGAGCGGTATCTGCTGAGCAATAGGGTGTGGAGCGTCGTCGAGGTTCCTAACCCAAACCCTCCTCGCTGGGTTGGACTCTTCCGGGATGTATACCCCATCAATTTCGGCGAGGTCCCTCAGCTGCGTCCTAGACCCGTGGCCCCTCAAGTCCTTAATCGAATCTATAAGCTGGTTTATTATAACCTCAGCCTCTCCTATGACGAATAGGTCTATGTAGTCCGCTAGCGGCTCCGGGTTCGCTGTCGCGCATGGTCCTCCAGCTATTACCAACGGGTCCTCAGCCGTTCTGTCCCTCCTTCTCGGGGGTATACCTGACTCGATGAGCATCCTCACGACGTTTGGGTAGTCCTCCTCGTATTGGAGGGTGAAGGCTACGACGTCAAACTTGCTTAGGGGTTGTCTAGACTCGATGCTTATCAGGGGCTCCCTAAACGTTGGGATGAAGAACCTCTCACAGAGCACATCCTCACGGACGTTGAATAACGCGTAAAGGAGGCGGACGGTTAGCCCGGTCATCCCAGCCCTATAAACGTTAGGGTAGCACAGTGCAACCGTTAGATCAACCCCCCTCCAGTCCTTCTTGACCGCGTTCAACTCCGGAATTGACAAATCGACCACTTCAACGCCTCAGATAACTGGTGGATAAGATTTAGGGGGTTCCTTAACCTCGATCTGGCTTATAGGCCCTTCGGCGTGAACCTCCTTAGGGGGTCCTCCTTGAGAACCCTCCTCAACTCCTCACAGCTTAGACCCCTAACGGGGTCACCGTATATCTCACATATCTCCTCTCGGTCTGCTTCTTCCGGGCTTCGCACGGTTATCTCAACCTCATAACCAGACTCCAGCTTTAGGTAGATGTGGGAGCTTCCTCTCCTCTCACCCTGCTTAACAAACGGGACCTCCTCAACCCTAACCACATCGACGCCTAAACGCCTAAGTCTATCGATCACCACGTTGGCATCCTCGGAGAAGACGGTTATGTCTACGTCGCTATTCCGGTTTGCTGTTCCACGCCAGACACTCCCAACCAGTTTGGGGTTAAAATCCTCCAGCACCTCCATGATCTTGAGGGCTTCACGGCGCATCTCGATGAGACGGACCCTCCTAGATGGACCCTCATACTCATCTGAGATCCTGTCCAGCCACCTTGCAACCTCCATGTTACTCGGTAGGATCCTTGCACCTAGAACCTTAGCCGCATGCTCCTTCGCCTGTTTA
>QMYL01000023.1 GCA_003662645.1 Candidatus Bathyarchaeota archaeon | reverse complement strand
GATCTCGGGTCCTTGCATCCCTCTATGAAGACCATCTTGTCGTCTCCGACCTTACGCTCCTCTACGAGCTCCGCGTATCCCAGGTCTTCAGGCTTCAGGTCGTCCAGGTTCGTCACTATCCTCCCGCCGGTGGCCCTTGAGAGCTTCTCCATATCCGACTCCTTGGCTCTTCGGACTGCTAGGATCCCCTCCTTGGCTAGGAAGTGTTGGGCCATGTCGTCTATGCCCTTCTGGCAGATGACCACGTTTGCTCCAGCCTTCTTTATCTTCTCAACCATCTCCTTGAGGATGTTCGTCTCCTGGTCTAGGAAGGCCTTCATCTGGGATGGATCCCTTATCCTTATCTCGGCGCTGAACTCTGTCTTCTCAACCTCCAGTGGGCAGTTCAGTAGGGCTATCTTGGCCTTCTCGACCCGCTTCGGCATCCCCGCGTGGACGACCTCCTTATCTAGGATGACCCCCCTGACGAGTTCTGTATCTAGGAGGCTCTTCCCTTCCTTCTTTATTATCTGGACGTTATCTATGTCGGCTACCCACCTCTCTCCCCTCTTCTCGGCTATCTGCTTCGTGGCGTCTATCGCTATCTCGGCTAGGTGTTCCCTTGCTATGCCAACAGCCTTGCTGCCCATCGAAGTCATCGCGATCTTCTTAAGGGTCTCCCTATCGTCTCTGTCGATGGTTATGCTCATCTCGTCCAGTATCTCCATAGCCTTTTGGGCTGCCTTCCTGTAGCCGCTGACTATAACCGTTGGGTGGATGTTCTGGTCCAGCAGCTCCTCAGCCTTCTTTAAAAGCTCACCTGAGAGCACGACGGCTGTGGTTGTCCCGTCACCGACCATATCATCCTGGGTCTTGGCGACCTCAACCATCATCTTCGCCGCTGGGTGTTCAACATCGATCTCATCCAGTATCGCCGCTCCATCGTTGGTTATGGTTATATCACCTAGGCTGTCTATGAGCATCTTGTCCATGCCGCGCGGCCCTAGGGTCGTCCTTATGGCCTCGGCTATTATCCTGGCGGCCATTATGTTGTTCCTCTGGGCCTCCCTTCCTCTGGTCCTCGATGTGCCCTCCTTCAATATTATGACGGGTTGTCCAGCCTGGGTCGCCAAGTATGCCATACCTTATCCCCTCCACAAGCTCTACCGTCATCAACAAAATGAACAAAAAATATATAAGTTTTACTAAAAATAAAAATTATTAACGAGGAGAAGTGAGCGCCCTTAAAGAGCCGAAGGGAGCGTCATTCATGGCTGTGAGAGAGGAAGCCCTAGCAGAGTATAGGATCCTCAACGTTAGGATTCCTCCCACAGTTAACTATGAGCAGGATGTCGAGTGGATATGCAGGAGCTTAGGCTTCCTTGAGGCTAGAGATAAGAGGAAGACAGCCGCGAAGATCTTCAAGTTCCTCCTCGAGGCCGCCAGCAGGCAGAGTGGATACTCGAGTAACGAGTTGGCTGAGAAGATAGGTTTGACGAGGGGGACTGTTGTCCACCACCTGAACAAGATGATGAAGTGCGGCCTTGTGATATACCATGAGGGCAGGTATAAGCTGAGGGGGAGAAGCCTGAAGGGAACTCTAGGCGAGATGGAGAGGGATATAAGCCGCGTCTTCGAGAACCTGTATAAGGTCGCCAGCACGATAGATGAGACCCTAGGCCTCTCGAACCGTTGACGCTTGAAAGCCTAAGCCGGAGGCTTGTCTAGGAGCCTTACTCAACCCTTATTCTGTATCCCCTCTTCCTAGGCAGCCTTATCTCCAGTATACCCCTCTTGAAGGATATCTTCACTTCCCTATTCTCTACTGGTACTGGGAGCTGTATTGGGCAGTGGAAGGAGGAGAACTCACCCTCCCTGTGGGATACCCCTAAATCCTCAAACCTAACCTTCGTCCTCATCTTGGCATTCACCTCGATCATGTCCTCCCTGACCCAGTTTATCCTAACGGTCTCAGGCTTCGCAAAGGGTAGGTCAACCGTTATGATGACCTCCCGCGGGGTCACCGTTATATCGGATAAGGGTTTGAGCGTGCGTGAATCGACATCCCAGCTCGGCTTGCCGAAGGCCTCCTCGAAGATCTCTTCAGCCATCTCCTCGAAGCGCTCCATGTATTCACGCATCAAGTCGAAGATTGAACGTCTCCTCCAGGTCATGCTTCCGCCTCCTAGGCTACGTAGTAGTGGGGTATATCATACTCCTGCGACTTCCTCATCCTCATCATCTCCGACTGGGTTCTCCTCATTATATCTCTCATCCTGAGACGTATCTCCTCACCCTTCTCGAGCAGCTCCGAGACGTTCACCGGGACCTCCACTATCTGGTTTAGGGCTGTTATGACGGCTGCCGCGGCCTCTGGGTCTGGGTAGTTGTAGAAGGATTGGGCGAGTAGGGATATGGCCGGTATCTCCTTCTCGGCGCAGTATTGTAACAGTAGCGCCTGCGGGCCGACCAGGAAGCCCCTCTCTATTATCTTTATATTCTTCTCCTTCAGTATCTCTAGGGATTCAAAGTTCGACCCGGCTCCATAGACCTTCGGAGTCTCTATGTTCTGCCTGTTCGGTGTAGCTAGGCCTCCTAGAGATATCACGATCTCAACTCCCTTCTCCTCTATCCAGTCCGTTATGGCCCTCATCATCGGTTGGATGGCTTGTATCGATATCGCTATATCGGAGACCAGAACTAGTAGGTTTCCATCGCCGAATATCCTGACCGGTGAGTGTGGTAGACCCTCCTGTAGAACTATCACTGGTGGGAGGAGGTCCGTGTCGATGTAGGCCACCTCGCTCATCTTGAGCTTGGATATTATATGGGAGGCTGCTATCACGCCGACTAGGCCTACGTCTGGGAGGCCCTGGAGCATCTTTGCGCCCGATTGGATGCTCCTCCGCTCAACTATTCTAACTGGTTTAGACAATCCTCTCCCCTTGAGAATTTAAGGTTTAAATAGAGAAAAAGTTTGTGGTGTGTTATATCTTTGAGATGAAGGCCTTCACCTGGCCTTCCCCGGTCACTATCTTCAACTTGAACTGTGGGGAGTCTATCCGCATATTCTCCCCCTCGTGAGTCACCTGTATCCCCTCCTCTATCACCGGGGGCGATGTAAGCCTTATAGAGGTTAGGTTCGGGCTTCTCCAAGTCATCTCATATCCACGCTCTAGCTTCGTTACGATTGCTCCCCCATAAACCTCGATCGTTGTCTCCTGGGGCTCTGAGCCCTTCTTCTTCCTTCTGAACAGCCTCATGACGCATCACTCACAGCTTTGATGATAAGAGAAACATGCATCTAGGATTTAAATCTTATGAGAGCATGGTTTAAACGGAGCCCTGTAAAGGCTTTATATACCTGTGAAGCTATACGCTTTAATCTGGTGTAGGTCTTGAGGGTTTCTGAGGCTATGAAGAGGGATGTCGTCACCATAGATGAGGATACCACCATAGTTGAGGCTTCCAGGGTTATGCGTGAGAAGGGTGAGGGTTGCGCCATCGTCATGAGGGAGGGCAAACCCGTTGGAATGTTAACCGAGAGGGACGTGACGTGGAAGGTTGTTGGCGAGGGGTTAGATCCGAACTCCGTTAGGGCGGGGGAGGTCATGTCCACACCCCTAGTAACGGTTGATCCAGATGCAGACTTGGTGGAGGCGGCCAAGGTTATGGAGAAGCATAAGGTTCGGAGGTTGGCCGTAACTCGGGGGGACACCCTGTATGGTGTTATAAGGGCGGTCGATATAGCCCGCCACCTCGAGGACTACCTTGACACCGAGGTTAGGAGGATACTCAGGTCGGCCTTCTTCTTCCCCGTGCGTTGATGAGGTGAGACTGCTCATATGAGGGCCGCAGTCTTCTATGGCGTTGGCGACATAAGGGTGCGTAGTGACGTAAAAGAGCCCGAAATACTTAAGGATGAAGTTTTGATCAACGTCAAGGCTGCAGGGATATGCGGGACCGACCTCCACATCTACAGGGGTGAGTGGGAGGTTCCGACCCCGATAATACTAGGCCACGAGTTCTCCGGTGTAGTAGCCGATGTTGGGGGTGAAATTGAGGGTTTATGTTTGGGGGATCACGTTGTAGCAGAGCCTAACATCACGTGTGGACGGTGCTGGTACTGCCGGATGTCTGAGAGGAACTACTTCTGCGAGAATTTGAAGGCTACCGGCGTAACGGTTGATGGAGCCTTCGCTGATTACGTGAAGGTTCCAGTTAGGAACGTCTATAAGATACCGGATGAACTACCCTTCGATGAAGCCGCTTTGATTGAGCCGCTCGCCTGCTGCATCAGGGGTATAGACCGGGCTGGGATTAAAGTCGGCGATAGGGTGGCGATAGTTGGAGCTGGACCGATAGGGTTGATCCTGCTACAACTCGCCAAGTTAGCTGGGGCCTCGATTGTTATACAGACAGACTTACGGGATGAGAGGCTGGAGATGGCTGAGAGCTTAGGTGCGGACTACACCATCAACATTAACCGGGAGGATCCAGTTGAGGCTGTTAAGGAGCTGACCGGTGGCTACGGGGTTGATGTGGCGATCGAGGCTGTCGGGAAGCCTGAGGCCATAACCCAAGCCATGAGGCTTCTGAGGAGAGGTGGGAGGCTGAACATATTCGGGGTTTCACCTCAAGATGCTGTCTGGAGGGTTAAGCCCTTCGAGCTCTACGAGATGGAGATGACGATAACCACCTCCTACAGGAGCCCCTTCACCTTCCAGAGGGCTGTTGAGATGGCCTCATCCGGCAAGCTAAGGTTGAGGAAGCTGATAACACACCGTTTCAGGCTGGAGGAGATAGTTGAAGCCTTCAGGGTGGCCGGGGGAGCTGTGGGGGAAGCCGTTAAGGTGGTAATCGAGATATAGGCCAGACCGATAACTATTTTTCCCTCTTAGCTTCCAGCCTCTATCATTAAGATTCCCGCTTCCTTCTCATATGTTGAGGCTTCCTTCAAGAGCAGTATTATCTCACCCTCATCCTCCGGTGAAACGCCATCCCTCGCGAGGTAGATCACTCTCTTGTATATCTCAGCCGCCTTAGTGAGGTATTCAGCCGCCTCCGATGCCAGTTTGTCACCTGGAAATCTCTCCTTAATGAACTTCGCATTATCCATTCTAGAGGTATACGCTAACCCTATAGACCAGATCACATCATCGATTCTCACCTTTCCCCTGCTAATGTAGTCCGCCAGCACCTTGAAGGCGTAGGAGCCAAAGTATATCCTATAGCTATCCATTGTAAAATTACGTCCAACCTGCAACTTGCCATTAACAACCAGAAGCCTCTTCAAATCCTCAGTAGGCTCTCCTCCCTTCATGAAGTATATTAGAGCATACTTCCATGGCAAATTATATGCCATCGATATATCTTCAACAGCTTTAACTACAAGGTCCACCGGAAATCTGTACCCCTTCTCACCGAATTTAAAGATGCACCTTGACTGTACAGGCTCGTAGAGGTAGAAGCCATCCTCATCGAACCCAACTAGCAGCTCAAAGTGCGGTGCGAAATACCCTTTATGATATAACCTAGACATGTTAACGGGCAGTATTATGGGGATATCCCTGGATACAAGGTAGCGGCAGGCGTCAACAAATAATTCTCCATCATCAGTGACTAGCAGGTTATATTTGAAGTTTAGAATTTTAGATGCATTTACGTATCCTGAAAATGGGTCTCCTCCAGGTATCAGGTACACCCTATCATTGAACGTTCCAAGGTAAGCTCCATAGGTGAAGCCCATTATGAAGTTGAAGTATTCAACCGGCTCTTTAATTCCATACTTGTAGGCTACCATTTGTAGACATATCGCTGCACAGTATGATCTATTATAGCTTATCCATGGGATACCAACTACAAAATGGCTTGAGGGATAAGTTTCTATATCCCCCCTACAAAGCCATCGGGGCTTATATGCTTCAATTACGTAGTCGTATTGGAATTTCAGTCTTAAGTTTACCTTCTCGAACTTTACCTCTGGCAAGTGCAGCACATAGCCCAGCATAGCCAATGCTATAATCAGGATCAACGCTGCGTTAGTGAGGGTCTCCCTAAACCTCAAAATCTCACCAGATATCAAAGTAGGAAACCTTTTATTAAATAAAGATTTTCTAAATATCTAACCTTAGAAAGGCTTAATGCTGCATTTGGGTGTAACAAGTTCATGATAGAGGTTGTAAACCTCCACGTTAAGTATAGGTGGCGTCAAGAACCCGTCATAAGAGATGTCCATGCGAGGTTTAAGGATAAACATTTAATCCTAGGACCTAACGGTTCAGGTAAGACAACGCTATTCAGGGCTATTGCAGGGTTAACGCCCATATCATCTGGTAGAATAATTATTGATGGCGTAAACCTAGATGAGATATATGGTAAGCCCGGCGTGTTAGCCATAAACCTAAGTGAGGTATATAACGTTTTCCACCTGAATGCCTATGATCATCTACGTTTGTTTATGGATTTAACTGGTGGAGACTTTGATTTAGCCCTAAAGATGCTTGGGGATTTAGGGTTAAGTACTGACCTTTTGAGGAAGAGAAAGCCATGGGAACTCTCCGCCGGCCAGCAGAAGGCATTCTCAACGGTGATAGCCTTATTATCCAGTGCCAGGCATATCCTTCTCGATGAACCCTTCGAGCAGCTTGATCCCGCCAGAAAGGGTAAGTTGATAGAGCATCTCAGAGAGCATAAGGGCGTAATACTTCTGAACACCCATGAGACATGGCTTCTCTCAGCCTTGAAGGACTGGAGCACGCACTTGATGTTTGAGGGGAAACTTTGCGGTTCCATGAGTGCAGGGGAGCTGGTTGAGGCCAGCCTAGTTGTCGGCGACTCGGCGGATGCCATGTTAAGGTTTACCGTCTCAGGTAAGACGTATAGCCTAGTAAGGGGCGAGGGCGGAGAGCCACTATCAAATCTTATAACCTTGGATAGAATCTATGAGCTTACATTAAGTTAGAGGGGAACCGAGAATACATGACTTTATATCTTAGGCTTAAGATTAAGGAGATGCTTACAAACCCGGAGCTTTTAGGGTGGGGCATAGGCTTCATAGAGTTTTGGGTCTTGATGTGGATCTTCGTTTTCAGCCAGGTATCCGGAGAGACCCCGTGGAAAATCTACGTTATGAAGACTAATATTACCATGGCATATAGCTTTCTAGGGTTACTATCAATGTCCTCGGTAGCTATTGGTTTATCGTATAGCCTCTTCCATGCATCAAGAGCTGCGAGATACATAACCAAGTTCACTAGGATTGGGGTGTTAAGGTTTATAGTTGAAGATTTCCTTGGGAGCCTAGTGGCGATACTGATCTTCGCTCTAACAATATTCCTGTCGGTTATAGGCCTCTCATACGTGAAGTGGGGGATTCTAGCGTTACCCGAGAACCCCTTAGGGGTAATGGCTGACTTAGTGATAGCTGGCATAGCATTATACTGGCTAGCTTACATGATAGCGTTGGCGGTCATAGTGTCTAGGAGGACTAGAGCGTTAACTATGACAAGTTACATGCCCTTGATAGTGGGTTTCATAGCGTACTCTCAACTGTGGATTGACCTAGGAAACCTGGTGTATGTTATACCATTATGTTCACTTCCAGCGCTACTAACATATCATGGTATAGGGGCTTTTCCACCCACAGGAGCCTATTTTGCATGGTTAACAAGCGATAAACCACTGCCAGCGATAAACTTAAGGTTAGCCGCGATCTCAGTCTTCACATGGACCATAATCTTCATTACATTATCGCTGATACTGCTAAGGAAGAGTAGAGGCGTGCCGGTGGAAGAGATAAGACTTTAAAAAGGTTATGTTACCCAGCGCGATACCTTTAAGAAGTTGCGGTTCTTCTCTTACCCCCTTTTTAGGTCTGAAAATACATAGCCAAACCCAGCCTTAAGGTTCCACGGAACCTTATTCCTCTTAAACAACCCCAGCCTCTCAACCAAAGCCCTAACACCGAACATGAGAAGACCTATCCAAGAAGAAACCTAAAACCTTAAGTTGCCACGTCCCTCCCGTATAGGAAAAGCTTATATAGGGTTTCTTCAGTATCGTGAAATTTTGAGGACCTCCCTATGATTTACGAATCTCAGCCCCTTAACATGTTCACCATGCCCTTCTTCGGTAGTTTTGGCTATTTTGGTTATAGGGGCTGAGGGGAAGGGGAGGGCCGGAGGAAGAATCTCCGTTTCTGGCTTCTTTCCCTTTCTCCTCCTTGGAGGTGTTTGTGTTGAGTTTGACCGAGAGGAAGCTTAGAAGGATCGTCGTGAAGTTCGGTGGGAGTAGCCTAGCCGACGGAGCTGGGATAATGAGGGCTGCGGAGATGGTGGCGAGGGAAGCCGAGAGGGGAACCCAGATAGCCGTTGTGGTCTCAGCCATGGGGAAGACAACCGACCAGCTCATCGAGACGGCAAATGAAGCCTGCGGAGGAAAGATAACAGGGAGGGAGCTGGACGACATAATGGCCATGGGGGAGAGGACGAGCGCAAGGATATTCTCAGCAGCTCTAAAGGCTAAGGGTCTTAGAAGCCTCTTCATAGATCCATCCAGTCCAGAATGGCCCATAATAACCGACAAGGAGTTCAACAACGCAAACCCCATCATGCCGATCTGCAAGAGCATGATCAGGGAGCACCTACAACCCCTCCTAGATGAGGGCTACATCGTGGTCGTCCCAGGCTTTATAGGTAAGACTGAGGATGACGAGATCACCACACTCGGGAGGGGGGGAAGCGACGTAACGGCCCTAATCCTAGCCCAAGCCCTCTCAGCCGACCAGGTTATACTCGTCACGGACGTTGAGGGGATAATGACCGCCGACCCGAAGCTGGTTAACAATACCGAACGGCTTGAGAGTATTCCAATAGATGCTCTCGTCGGCCTAGCCGACTCAGGGACTAAGTTCCTCCACAAGAAGGCCTTAATGTATAAGAGCCCCAAGATAGATGTCAAGGTTATAAGGAACACCTCGGGAGACTTGAGGTCTGAGGGAACTATAATCTACGGGGCCCTACGGAACAGCTTAACGGTTGAACCTCACCGGGAACCCTCGATGGCCGTGACGATAGTCGGTAGGGCCATAACGGAGTCCCCGGAGGTTGTTAGGGAGATCCTACAGGGGGTTAGGGATGTTGGAGTCCGGCTGCTGGGGGTCTCCGTCAACCACAACTCGGTGATACTATACCTACCCATGGCTAGGGTTAAGACCGTACTGGATAGGCTCCACTCGATCGTCGTCGAGAACGAGGAGACCATAGCCATGGCCGTCAGGAGGAACCTAGCCTTCATAAGGGTTAGGGGCGTCGGTTTGGAGGAGACCCCCGGGGTTATAAGCGGAATATCGGAAGCCCTAAACTCATCCGGAATAAACATTTACGGAATATTCACGATAACATCTAGCGTGCTGGTCTTCGTAGACCTGGAGGATGGAGAGAAGGCTGTTGAGCTGATAAAGAAAGCTGTTGAGGGGATGAAGTCAACCCCGTAACTGTAATTTGCTGGTTTAAGAGGAGGAAGCAGACGGTGAGGGAGTTATGGGTTATAATCAAACCCTCGCTCTCAAGTGGCGAGAAAGAGAACCTGATAAGGGAGGCATCAAAGGTCTCTACAACCCTGGTGGTGGAACCCGAAGACATCGAACT
>QMYL01000022.1 GCA_003662645.1 Candidatus Bathyarchaeota archaeon | reverse complement strand
TAACCATGGACCTAATATCGGTCGGCTCCCTATCCTTTGCCTCCCTCAGGAATAGGCTGAGGAGTGCGCCTGCTAGGGCAAGCACGGTCCAGAAGTAGAAGAAGTAGTTCCAGCCGTAGCTCTTTATGATGAAGCCTCCTATTACCGGTCCGAGAATCCCTCCTACCGGCCACGCTATATTCATGAAGCCGTAGGCGGTTGCGACCGAGGATGGCTTCGCGTTAAGGACTATGAATGACATCCTAGCTGGTAGGAATAGGGAGAGTGATAGCGAAGCGATTATCGCGGCTGGGATCGCCTCCTCCCATGTCGTGGAGAACCTGTAAAGGATTGAAGCCAACCCCCATATCAAGGCGCTGAAGATTATCAGCTTCTTCTCTCCATATCGGTCTGATAGGAAGCCGCTTAGTATCATGGCCATCGTTGAGGCTACGCCGGATGTGAATAGGACGAGGCTTGCTAAGAATACCGACGCCCCTAAACTCCTGATGAAGAGCGGAATGAAGGGGCTGGACATATACCAACATATCGCCATCACTACATTTATCGTGAAGAGCGTGAAAAGATTCCTACCAGCCTCGGCCATGATTGATTCTCCACCTTGGATAAGAAGGTCTTAGACGTCGAACTTCCCTTAAGCCTTCTCACTCAACCCGAGGGCCTTCATGTGCCTCCCGAGGTGTGAGGCTACGAGCTCGTAGTGCTCCTCCTCATTCTCGATCAGTATAGACCTTATCCGGTCCTTGAAGAGCCAGCTCCCATCACTTCTTTTGGCTGTTAGTATGGAGCCGTAGGTTACGTGTAGGAGTTGTCTCCCATCCCCCCTGTTTAGGAAGACCTCCTCTAGCTCTTCGTCCGGTACATCCCTGGGATTTGGGATGGCCGATAGGTCCGTCGTTAGGTGGTAGCTCCTCCTATCCCTATCGAAGCACCCTAGGCTGTATTCTACTATCTCCCGGAAAAGCTTTGGATCATGCCTCGCGACCAGCCTTAGGGCCTCGAGGTAGCTGGTTCCCGAGGTCTTCAGGTGGAGCATGCCGCCCACCACCCTACCTAGGATTGGGTATATGGAGAACTTGTCGCTCCCAGAGTGGACGCTCAGCTTGTAGGGTCCCATGTGCTTGGCTATGAATGCGTGTTCGCGGAGGGTTCTCTCGAACTCTTTTAGATCACCTATGTAGTCGATCGCCTTCTCGAACCTGCCGACATATCTAAGGGCTAGGCTCTGCACCTTTACGCCCAGCCTCCTCAACTCGGATGCTATGAAGAAGTGCTCCAGGGGGGTCGTCGGGTTCTCAGTCTCATCAACCGACATCTCCAGGTCGAAGCTCCCATCCTTGAATAGGCTCTGGAGGTGGCGGGCGAGCCTTACTGTGTGGGCGATCGCAGCTGAGTACTTGACAGCAGCCCTCAGAAGGCTCTCCCTAGAGAACTTGATCTCCAATGTCTGCCCCCCAGCTGGAACCTTGAAGCTCTTGTCTAGGTATAGCTTTAGGAACTCCTCCCCGCTGCATCCCAGCTCATCCCAAGGCAGCCTCTTGAACTTGGCTTCTAGGGTCTCTAGGTCGTCTGAGTCCGCTTCACCGTCCACGTAATCTGATGGGTCTATCGTGTACATTGTATACCCAGCCTTGAAGGTTGCCTCCACATCCTCTATCGTCTTGAGGTGGTCTGCATCTGCTGAGAAACCTCCGCGGTAGCCCTCCTGGAATACGGCTACTGATACGTCGTCCAATACCTCCCGGGGTGTTCTCCCAGTCCTGATCATCTCCCTTATAGATTGTTGTGCTAGGACCGGGAATACGCCGAACCTTACGGCTGCCCTTATATGTCCAGGCGTCGCCAGGCCTATCCTGTCCCCCATACCTATCGCGGGGGTTAGGCCTATAACCTTGGGCTTTGTGTATGGGAACCTTCGGCGTAGGGCTTCGATGTTTTGGTGGTTGCATGGGCAGATTCTATATCTTAGGGTCTCACCCTCCTCGGTATTGAGGCCGCCTTCCTCCTCGGCTGTGAATTCCTTTGAGGCTTCCCCCAACCTTTCAGTTGGACCTATTATAACCAGTTTCCTCTTCTGGCCCTCCCTGATTAGGAGGAATGTGAGTTCCCCATCCTTCACGATTGATGTTTTGTATATCTTTACTCTTCTTCCCTCAGCCTCTAGGCGTCTCTTAAAAGCCTCAACCAGGTCGGGTGTCAGTTTTAAGCCTCCATCCTAACCCTTTGAATGATCAGATATCTAAGTCACCCTTCAATATCACTTAAAAATGTTTATAGGATGACGGTTTACTCTTTTCACTTCCACTCTATCGTCGCCGGGGGTTTATTCGTTACGTCGTATACAACCCTCGTCACTTCCGGTATCTCGTTTGTCATCCTAGTCAATATCCTCTCCTTTAGGAGTACTGCCCGTCGAAGTCTAGGATGAGTATCGCATCAGCCCTCTTGTTTGACGTACTTCGGGTTACTCCTACCCCTTCATCTCCTCCCTCGTCTTGAACCTTGGTTTATGCTTCAGGCAGCTGTAGTCCCCGGTTGTGCAGGAGAGGCAGAGCTGGTCCTTCGGGATCCCTATCCCCCTGCTTAGGTCGTCCACATCGTTGTACCCTAAGAACTTCACTCCTATCTCCCTCCCAACCAGCTTGTTTATCTCCTCTACATCGTTTATGGTGCCGCAGACCCTGTAGACCAGTAACTCCTCCTGGGTTGGGAAGTCTATACCCGCATAGCATGGGTAGATTATCGGTGGGAATGTTAGGAGTAGTGAGACCTCCTTTGCTTCCTTGAGCTTCTTGTTTACGATTATCTTCGAGCTGGTTCCTCTCACTATGCTGTCGTCTATGAGGATTACTCTTTTACCCCTCACAGCCTCCTTTATCGGCGTGATGTTGGAGACCACCTCCTCCCTCTTCTCGGGCTCTATGAAGCTCCTCCAGCTCCCCTTCCTCCGGTATCTATCCTTCATCAAGCCCTCCTCGAAGGGTATCCCGGACCTCTCAGAGTATCCCAGTGCGGCGGGCCTAGCTGAGTCTGGGACCGGTATTACGACGTCTCCCTCTATCGGGTACTTTTCAGCCAGAACCCTACCGATGTTCTTCCTGGCGTAGTATACGTTTACGCCCTCTATGTATGAGCTTGGGTGGGCGAAGTACGTGTACTCGAATGGGCAGTGGGCATGCCTCTCCTCATCTGAGAACCGATACTCCTTCATTCCGTTCTTGTCGATCTTTATCAGCTCGCCCGGTTGGATATCCCTGATCAACTCAGCCCCAATATTCTCGAGTGCACAGCTCTCTGAGGCTACGATGTAGGAGCTGGTCTCCTCCTGCCAGCCTAGGCATAACGGCCTGAATCCCCTCTCGTCCCTTGCAGCTATCAACTCACCCTTTGAGGTTAGGATGACGAGTGAGAATGAGCCGTTAAGTAGAGGATTAAGCTCCTCGAAGGCTTCAACCCAATCCCTTCCATCCTTCAGGTTTTCGTATAACCCCATCCCTAGGAGCTGTGTATCGGTGACGTTGACCGGTGGGGATAAACCCCTACCCCTAAGGTACTCGATTAGGTAATCCCTCTCGAGGGTTCCATTGTGGGCTATGCAGAAACCGTCTGAACCTCCTATCTTCAATGGGTGAGCGTTCTCAAGTATGGACTTAGCGGTCGTCGAGTACCTCACGTGGCCTATCCCAACGGCCCCCTTGAAGCTCGCTAATCCCTCAAACCCCTCCTCTAAGGCTTTAGATACGAGCCCAGGCCTCTTGAAGGGCTCCCTCCCTGGGATGGCTATACCCCAAGCCTCCTGCCCCCTATGTTGGAGGGCCTCTAAGCCCGTCACTAGCGTCGGGACTACATTACGCCCATCGAAGGATAGGGCCCCCACAACCCCGCAGTGCTCCATCCTTCCAGCCCGTCTAGCCATAGTTCCCCCAGGATTGATGGTATGCAATAAACCGTTTATACAGGGAAACGTCAATCCGGGACGTCCGCCTCTAATCCTTATCCTCCACATCTCCCATCAGAGTATCCTTACATGAATAATTAACAAACATTTAAGTTTAAAGTGTACCGTAGCATGGAGCCGACCGCCCATACCCCCTCCACCACCTCCCTTTTTTTGGGCGCCAAAATAAAAAAAAATTCTTTGGCGGCCAGATGAGTGGCTGAGGGGAAGCCTTAAATCTTCCCGGCGGGGAATTCGGTTAGAGCCGGTAGCGTAGATGAAGAGGTCTGCCATAATCCTTGCGGGCGGCTCCTCCTGGAGGTTCGGGGAGTATAAGGCTACAGTAAACCTTAGGGGTAAGCCTTTAATATCCCACGTGGTGGAGAGGGTTAGAAGGCTTGTAGATGAGGTTCTCATCGTGGTCAGCTCCGAGGGGCAGGGGGAGAGCCTGAGAGCCGTACTCGAGGAGGAGCCAGAGATAATCCAGGACGAATCTGAAAAGTTGGAGGCTGGGGGAAGCCCATTAGTTGGGGCCTTAGCCGGATTCGAGAAGGCTAGGGGCGACTACTCACTCCTACTACCATGCGATACACCCTTCATATCCAAGGATGTCATACTCCTACTCCTAGACCTATGCTTAAACATGAACGCAGCCATCCCGCGGTGGCCGAACGGATACATAGAACCCCTCCAAGCAGTCTACAAGACCGACGCCTCCCTAGAGGCTGCGAGAGGAGCCCTCAAGGCCAATAGGCTGGATATGCGCTCCATGATAGCCTCGATGGGCAGAGTTAGATACATATCAACCCTGGTCATCAGGGAGATTGACCCCGACTTGACCACATTCCTCAACGTGAATACGAGGATGGACCTTAGAAGGGCTGAGCGCATCCTCAATAGGCGGAGGTGAAACCTCCCCTACGTTTAGGAAAGTGTTAAATCGGGAGTCCACTAACCACTACTGGGTGCACGGTTATGGAGAAGATAAGGGTAGGTTTCGTCCCGTCTCACAGGGACCCCTTCGATGAGAGTTGGGCCATAGAGATCAGGGGGAGAACCCTTAAGGCCCTCTCCACCGTGAACGGCTTAGAAGTTATAGTTCCAGACGGCAACGTAACTAAGAAGGGCCTCGTAAGAGACGACGAAGACGCCGAGAGAACTATAGAACTCTTCGAGGATAGAGGGATCGATGGCCTCATTATAGGAACCATGACCTTCGGGGATGAGATCTCAGCCCTGAGGATTGCATCAGCCTTCCAGGACCTCCCAATACTACTCTTCGGGACGAAGGAGGGACCCTTCACACCTGAAGGGGGGAGGAGGTCAGACTCCTTCTGCGGAACCCTATCCATATCATCCGGGCTGTACAGGAGAGGGATACCCTTCACCTTCGCCGGCATAATCTTCCCAGAGGAGGAAGTATTCCTCGACGCCGTTAGGAGGTTCATGAGGGTATGCTCAATAGTGAAGGGCTTCATAGGGGCAAACATCGGCCTCGTTGGACCAAGACCTGAAAGGTTCGAGACCTGCATATTCAGCGAGGATGCGATGGTGAGGTGGTTCGGGCAGAGGGTGGTCACAACATCCCTAACCGATATACTGAATCGAGCTGAAGGCGTGAGCGGGGAGAACCCGGAGGTTAAGGAGATAATCGACGATATGAAGAGTGAGGCAGACCTGTCGATGGTAAGCGATGAAGCCTTGATGAAGATGGCCAAGCTCGAATACGCCTTAAGAAGCTTCGTGAGGGAGAGGAACCTAGCCGGCATAGGCTTTAGGTGCTGGACTGAGATCCAAGAGATGTATGGGATCTCACCATGCTACGTGATGGGTAGGATGACTGATCGGGGTGTGATGATGGCATGCGAGGTCGACATATATGGGGTTCTAACGATGCTCATACAATACCTGGCAACCCTTAAGGAAAGACCGCCACACTTCATAGATTGGACGATAAAGCACCAGAAGGAGGAGAACGTCTTCCTAGCTTGGCACTGCGGCAATGCACCCCCATCCCTAGCATGTGAGGGGTGTAGGGTTAAGGTCTCATACCACGAAGTCTTGAGTAGGGTTTTGGGTTCGGAGAGGACAGTCGGCACCTGCGAGTTTCAGCTTAGGGAAGGCGAGGTTACGATCTGCCGCCTGATAGAGGACGACGGAACCTTCAAGATGCTGATAACTAAGGGCGAGATACTGAAGAGCTAAGACAAGCTGAGAGGTTCATGGAGCTGGGTTAAGGTCAAGAACCTGGACCTACTCTACAGAACTCTCGTGGAGGAGGGTTTCATCCACCACGCAAGCCTGATACACGGAGACTACGTTGATGTAATATCAGAGGCTTGCAAGTTCTTGGGGATCGAGACCGTGATCGTGTAATCGGAGGGAAGCGCAGACCGCATAAACCACCAAACTATATGAAGAGCGACCTCTCCTTAGGCCTGATAAGCTGTTTAGCGGTGGCATCCTCAGACCTCTCGTACCGGTAGCCCCGTATTATAGCTGCCGGTATACCCTCATCCGCCTGCCCTATCACCAACTCAGCCGCCGAGGAGAGCTCATCCGCTATCGCCGTCCTCTTAACCTTGAGGGTATACCCGAAGAGGTCCTTCTCACCCCGCCTATCCTTGATCGGGTTGATCCCCGCGACTCCTATTGCCACGTTTATCTCCCCGCTCCGTAGGGCCCGCCCGTGGGTGTCCGATATTATGACAGCCACCTCCCTACCCGTCAGTTCCATTATCCTCTTCCTTATCCTCCTAGCCGAGAGGTCTGGGTCGACGGGTAGGGGGGCCACATTACGCTCACCCGGGACGTTAGACCTATCAACCCCCGCATTCGCGCATATAAAACCATGCCTGGTCTCGGCGATTATATGGCCGTCACCCATCCGGATTATGCTCTTCGCCTCCCGTAGGACAACCTCCACTAGGGCTGGGTCCCTATTGAACTCCTCGGCGATCGTCCTAGCGAAAGGTGAGGGCTCAACCTCGTCTAGGTTTACTATGTTCCCTTCAGCCCTCGACACGACCACATGGGTCACTACGATTATATCCCCATCCCTTATCGGCGTCCCCTGGGCCTCCGAGGCTCTACAGATGAGCTCCCCCAGGTCATCCCCCTCCTTTATTATTGGGAGCCCCTTGATCGGGATTATCTCAATCATGGCACCATCAGACCTTATGAATCCTATCTAACCATCCTTTAATATCTTCCCCTAACCTTGTCACTTCCCCGGTTCTAACCCAGTTACATCACCTATAAGATGAATGGAATCCTTCCTTATTGTTGGGGATGGATTCTATTGGCCAGCCGCCACGCTTATATAGATGAATACTTCGATCACGTCTTCCTGAAGGTTCTGGATAGGGTTCTGAAGGATGTACTGGGCGGGGCGGCGACCAAGGCCATATTTAGACATTTGGAGAACCGCCACTCGCTGAGGAGGGTGGACATACCGAAGAATATAAAGGTCTTCATGGATGTTATGGAGGATATACTGGGCTCAAGCAGGATAACCCTTGAGATGATGGTTATGCATGAACTATGTTCAAAGCTTGACCTAGATGAGAACGGAGTCATGTGTTTCTCAACCCTAGACAAGCTCAGGGATAAGTTCAGGAGGAGATACCGAAGGGAGCTCGAGTCGAGGGGCATATTCACAACCTACGATGACCCCCAACACTGAGATGACATAAAACTTAAAGTTGGATAACGCCAGTGGTAGATTTGGTCATTCTCGATGGAGGAGGTTTCTCTAAGCGGGATAACACAGCAACAGTCACACGCATGACCGAAGACTTCAAGATCGACTAGGAGGCTCTAACTGATTACGTAAGGTGGATCTCACACTTCAAGGTCGGCGGCTTGGCGATAAACGTTGACACTGGTGAGGAGCCCCAGATGCACCCTTCACTACTCCCGATAAGTGACGAGGGGAGGAGGAAGCTCAAGGAAACGCTGAAGAGAATAGAACTACTATAAGAAGAACCTTAAAACTCTTTGGTAGGCAGCCCTTCCCTCATGCACTCCGGAGTATTTTACTCCACTCCCTCTGCCTCGTCAGGTTTGCCAGAGCCTCGGCGTATATCTTAACCCTCAAGGTCTCAGCGTCCCCATCCTCGACAAACTCACCGGCATACCTCTCCCCAACCACCTTAAGCTGTCTCATCATCGCCACAGCCAGCTCCTCCATATCCTTCGAAGAGACCTCGAAGATCTGGTCGTGGAGCCTAAAGACGCTGAACATACCCCTCAGATGCTCCATCTGGGTCTTCAGGAAGTATCTCTTAACATCATCCGGCATAAAGTCGGGGTCTACTATGAAGAGGGCTGCAATGGCGGAGTAGTATTTTTGGAGTATGCCATGCTCCTCAGCCTCAACTCTACTTATCTCGATGAGTCCACCCCTCTCCAACAGGTGTAGGTGGTATCCAACCGCTGCCTTCGTCAGGCCGAGCTTGGATGACAGCTGGGTCTCGGTCATCGGCCTATCGCTGAGTAGGCGGAGTATCTCGGCCCTTGTGAAGTCTGCGAGGAGCTTGATCATCTCCGGGTCCTTGATTATGACCACCGCTCTCCTCCGGCTTGCCCTTCTCATCCCCTTTATCGCCACTAATATTTCCGGAATGTTCACGGTATAAAGATTATGTTTAGTATAAAAGTTTAAATTAGTGTAAACAATTTAATTGATTTAGAATGTTTGACATAATACTCAGCATAAGCATACTCATAGCTGGGATACTGCTCATGGTGGTCTCCAGCGATAAGGCCGTAGAACACTCCATACTCGTAGCCTCAGCTATGGGGATGTCACCCCTGATGATCGGGGTTCTACTCGTATCCCTAGGGACTGATCTACCGGAGATAGCCAACTCGATAATATCGTGTGCTCTGGGCCACGGCAGCATAAACGCCGGGGACTCGATAGGCTCGGTCCTAACCCAACTCACACTCGTCTTGGGGATACTCCCATTCTTCGGCGGAGCCTTCAAGGTTAAGAGGGATGAGATAATAGTGATAGGGGCCTGCGAGGTATTAGCTCTCCTACTCGTATTCTCCATAGTTGAGAAGGGGAACATATCCAGGATCAACGCCCTCTTCCTCGTTGGGAGCTGGGCCCTCTACATGCTGATAACCAAGGTTATCACCGGTAAAAACTTGGGTGGGGAAGATCCAGCTAGGCTTAGAGCTGAGCTGGCCGATAAAAGGGCTGGTGAAGCCTATAGCATGGCAATAGCGGTGTTGGGCTTCATCGGAGTGGCCTTCGGCGCATACGCAGTTATACAATCCGTGATAACGCTCTCCACAAACCTCAAGGTTCCGGAGTACCTAATAAGCTTCTTTATGGTCTCGATAGGGACCTCACTGCCCGAGTTAGCCGTAGACTTGACGGCGCTCCGTAAGGGCGAGTGTGAGATAGCCATCGGGGATATAATCGGGAGCTGCATAGTAGATGCAAGCTTCTCGATAGGTATAGGACAGGTCTTCTTTCCGCAGAGGATCTCCGGCGAGCTTGCGAGCCCCACAACGTTTTACACCCTGCTCGCATCGGTCATAGTCATATTGACGCTCGCCGTCAGGGAGAAGGTTGACAAGAAGGCTGGAGCCCTCTTCATCCTGCTCTACCTCCTCTCATACATCCTACTCTTCATAAAATTTTGAGCAGTCCAACCAGTTAGGGTTTGTACTTGCCGATCTTCAATCCAAC
>QMYL01000021.1 GCA_003662645.1 Candidatus Bathyarchaeota archaeon | reverse complement strand
GAGGAAGACTCTCTCCCAACTCTAACAACCGCACAAATTTCATCAACATCACCTATGGCGCTCCAGCCCACCCCATCGGGATAAGGGAGCAACAGGTATGACTCCAGCCAAGATCATACGGGGGAGCGTTGAAGCGTTAGGGACAAAATTCTCAGCCATCCACATCGATGCAAGGAATGCCTGTGTGGTATTCCTTAGCGAGGGGGAGGACTCGCTGGGAACAGTTGCCGTCTCTATGCCGAGGGGGAGGTTGATGCTAACCCAACCGTTATCCTCGGTTTTACTCGGGGACAGGAACGCAACATTAGCCAGGTTGATCGCTGAGAGGACGGCTGCGAAGACTGGGAAACTGACCCTAATATCGGTTTACCTCAGGAACGTGGATGAGGGGAGGGCTGGACCCATACTCTTAAAACTGCTCGACAAAGTCATGAGGAAGGAGGAAGAGACGCAGCGATGAGCCTCAGAGAGTTCTTGGAGGAGATGGAGGAGAGGAGGGAGGTAATCCGCATAACCGAGCCTCTATCGACACGCTTCGAGATCCCACTGGTTATGAAGAGCCTTGAGGGTGGACCCATACCCATATTCGAGAATGTTGAGGGCTATGAGGGCGTAACCATAGTTGGGAATGTATGCGGAACTAGGGATAGGCTATGCCTAGCCCTGAACGTATCTAGGGAGGAGCTCTACAACAGGCTTATAGATGCATCTAGGAACCTAAAACCGCCGAGCGTCGTATCGAACTCACCGGTGACCGAGGTTATTGAGGAGCCGGATCTACGGAGTATACCCATCCTAACCCACTACGAGGGGGATGCCGGAGCCTACATAACATCGGCTGTAATATCGGCTAAGAGCCCAGACGGCTCAGTTGAGAACGTCTCGATCCACCGCCTCTTAGTACTGGACGAGAGACATCTAGCTATACGGCTGGTTCCTAGACACCTTTATAAACTATGGAGCATGGCGAAGGGAGAGGGGAAGGACCTCGATATAGCCATAGCCGTGGGGGTTCATCCAGCGGTCTCCCTAGCGGCAGCCTCATCCCCACCCTTCGGCGTTAACGAGTTCTGGATAGCCAACGCCTTGCTGGACGGAAAACTTCGATTGATCAAGTGTAGGAAGGTGGATGCATATGCGCCAGCTGACGCCGAACTGGTGTTGGAGGGGAGGATATCCCGCGATAGGGAGGCAACCGAGGGGCCGCTCGTCGATATAACCGGAACCTACGACATCAAACGCTCCCAGCCGGTCGTCGAGGTTATAAACGTCATGCACCGTAAGGGTTACATCTACCAGGCCCTCCTACCCGGAGGAGCTGAGCATAGACTCCTGATGGGGCTGCCCCGTGAGGCAGCCATATACGAGGCTGTATCGAGGGTTGTCCCTAAGGTTAGGGCTGTAAACCTCTCCATAGGGGGATGCGGGTGGCTCCACGCCATCATATCCATCGAGAAACAGACCGATGGAGACGCAAAGAACGCGATACTCTCAGCCTTCTCAGCCCATCCAAGCCTAAAACACGTCGTGGTCGTCGATGCCGATGTGGATGTCTTCAACCTCGATGATGTCGAGTGGGCTATAGCGACCCGCTTCCAGGCGGATGAGGACCTTGTAATACTGAGGAATGTGAGGGGTTCAAGCTTAGACCCCTCAGCCGACCAGGAGAGGGCTATAACCTCAAAGATGGGGATAGATGCGACAAGGCCCCTTTCCAAGCCTCGGGAGGGTTTTGAAAGGGCTGAGATACCTAGGAGCGGGAGAGCTGAGGATATAATAGATAAGTTGATGGAGAGTTTGGGGGATCCGGATAGTTTTTAGTAGCGTATGATCTACCGTGGGGTCTAGGGAGCAAGATGCCGAGACCTTGTCATCTCTGTAGGGGGTTGTCCGGGTTCCCTAACATACCCAACACCAAAGGCGACGGATTATAGGTTTAATGTCATAGGTGATTATAGGAGGGGCTGGGACGCGACTCAACAACGTTGAGTAGCCTTAGAAGAGTAAGAAGTAAGATGTAAGATCTTCTATATTTTTTATATAATGTCGAAAATTATCTATATACAATCGAAGAGATCAGTGGGTGGTATATGAAATATATGGAGATCGAGGGGTTGGTTGAGCGGGATTTAGGTTATAGGAGGATCCAGTGCACTGGGAGGGGCTCCTACGTCATATCTCTACCTAAGGAGTGGGTCCTAAACTTGGGGTTGGAGAAGGGTAGCCAGATAGCTTTCAGGGTCCTAGAGGACTCCTCCCTCCTCCTCACACCGAGGAGCATACTCGAGGGTAGGAGGAAGGCTGAGGAGAGGTCGCTGAGGAGGTACTGCCTCGTCGTCAGCGCTAAGGATGATCCGAAGTCCATCTGCCGTAAGATAATATCACTCTACGTTATAAGCGCCGAACTTATACGCGTAAGGTTCAGGGAGGGCTACAGCTCGAAGTTTAGGCTCCCAATAAAGAACCTCGTGAAGAATATGCTCCTAGGCTCCGAGATAATAGAGGAAACCCCGGAAGGGATGACCATACAGATACTGATAAACCACCCCGTATTCCCGGTTGAGAAGGCCATAAGAAGGATGGCTATACTAGCCCTCTCAGCGGATAGGGACTCAATAATCGCGTTGAAGGATATGGACGAGGAGCTCATAGAGAGCGTTATAGACTCATGCAGCGACGTGAACCGCCTGAACCTATACGTGCTTAGACAGTTGAAGTATTACTTGGAGAGGAACCTGTACAAGGAGTTGGGCTTCAAGACCCCGAAGGAGTTCCTCGGCTACAGGATAGTGGCCAACAACATAAAGAGCATAGCCGATAACGCCGTGAACATAGCCAGGAACGTGAAGAACCTAAAGAGGCTGATAGAGGGTCAGGTTCTATTCTTGAAGGAGGTCCTAGATGAGGAGGTCTACTCCCAGATACTCGAGTTCAACAACTTCGCGCACCAGCTCTTCGAAGACTCGATGAAGGCCCTATTTAAGAGGAACTATAACCTAGCAGACTCGATCATATCGAAGATAGAAGGCTCAATCGGGATAGAGAACGACCTGACTGGGCTCATCTCGAGCAAGAGGCTGGACCCTAACATATCGTCCATCATGAGGCTGATCCTAGACAACTCTAGGAGGATAATGGAGTACAGCCGGGATATAGCTGAGGTAACCCTAAACCGCTCAATAGAGGAGGTAGTCATACCGGAAGCCCGGTAAAGATGAAAACATAAACCAGGGGGATCAGCCCCTACAAGCAGCCTCGATGCACTTCCTTAACGGCGCCAGGCTTGCCTCAACCCTGTTCAGTGTGGGGGCATAGTAGGCTGTCTTGGCTGAGTTTGTCATTAGGCTCTCCACTCCCATATCCCTCAGCCATGTAACCACTGCGCATGTGTCGCATATTACCCGTCCGCCAGAAGCCTCTATCATCCCAACGTATTTCTCAGCTTTACTCCGTATGTATCTGGAGGTGCAGACCCAAAGCTTGACGTCATCCCTAACCTTCCTCCCCTTCACCATCCTAGCAACGGTCTCCAGCTCTTTGAGGGAGCAGTGGGGGCATCCTATGAAGACGAGATCCGGCCTATCCATGGACGCCGAGAGCTCCTCCATGGTCTTCTCTATATCCCTCTGCTCAACCTTTACCCTTTCAAGCTCCTTCACGGTCTTCCCTCTCTGGTTGTAATGGAAGATCGGGGTCATGCCGCTTGAGGCTAGAGCTGCCCCGAGCTGTTTCAGCTCATCTTCTTCAGGGTCTTGTAGACCTGAAAATAGCGGTATATCCTCTCCAAGGATCCTTCCCATGTAGATACCTAGGGCTCCATACTCAGCCATATCCCCAAGTTCGGCCTCAACCTTAACCTCAACCGTCGGTTGGCGGTTCTCGGCCTTGTGTATCCCGTGGTTTGGGGTCTTCCCTATCAGGGCTGACGCGAGCGCGCTCGGTCCACCCTCCCTGTTAGTCCAGGCTCCTAGGATGGAGTTTGCGTAGATTACGGCTGAGGACTCGGCCCATGCAAGGTGTGAGCCAGCTTTTGGCCTCTCGATGTAGTAGGGTGTGCATGTCAGCACCGGCTTGATCCCCATCATCTCGTATAGCTTGATTATCAGGGACTGCTTCTCCTTAACCTCGTCTGGGATCCCCATCTCCATGACGTGATCTGGATCGAAGCTTGAGGGGTTCATGGTTGAGCTGGCTCTCACCCTACCATCCCCCTTCACGAGTTCGTTGAGGAAGTCTATCGCAGCGTCTCCGATGGTCTTGTATGAGACTCCGGAGATGTGGGCCGAGCCTACCGGTATGAGCCTGTCAGCCCCGTAGAGGTCTCCGAGCTTGACGAGTATCCTCATCGCTACTTGGTAGGCCCATCCCATCTCCCCATCGTATAACTTCTCCTCATCCGGTGTCAGATACATGTGGCAACCCCCTTCACTTCTCACCTCTAAACCTTAGAACCCTAACCATCCCCGTCTCGCCGTCAACCTCCACGAGGTCTCCGGTTGATATCCGCCCTATATCGATATGATCGACCATCGGGATCTCGGAGATTATGGCCCCCACAACCACCACCGGATCCGCCGTGACGTTCACTATAGCCTTCGGCCCTAAACCCCTCTTCACCAGTGAGTAGAGCACATAACTCCCAACGGTTGAGCCGTGTCCATGGGGGAAGCAGAGTACCCTATCCCTTACGCACTCATCCCTCAAGTCATGGTTCTTCTCAATTATGACACCTGTTTCAGGATCTACGCCCCCAAGGAAACTTAGGGGTTTACGTGAGACTAAGGCTACACCCTCGGCGCGGCCGGGGGATATAGGTCTGCCATGCATCTCCAATACCACAGGATCACCGCCGTCTTGGTTGTAGCTGGCATCCAACTTTAATATGAGATCCTCATCTCCATTGGGAGGTCTCCGAACAGCTTCTCAGCGGCTGCTTGAACCTTTCTCCTATGCTCCTCCTCGGTATATACCCTAAGGATGTTCATGAAGCCCCTCAGTACGTTGAAGATCCCGGATATCTCGCTTAACCGTCTGACGACCTTTCTGCCGTTCCTCATCTTGTGGAAGACCGGTACCTCCATGGGCTCCATCAGGACTGAGTGGTAGTATGGAACTGATGGGAGGGTTGGGACGTCTATTATCACCATTTCCGGGTCTACTCCGGCTTCCTCAGCTATCTGGTCTCTGATCCTGTTCCTTATTCCCTCAACCTTGAATATGGCTGAGATTATCTTATCCCTGATGTAGAAGGGAGGCGGATCATAGGCACACTTTATGAGTTGCCTCCTCTCCAGCCTTCTAATGATACTCCTAGACTTCTCGCACTCCTTCAGCATAACCCACATCGTATAGTCGTCTAGGGCTAGGTAGTCATCAACAGAGTTGAAGTCAACTATGTTCAGCTCCTCGTTTGCACGTTCCATAGCCATTGCCAGCATTATCTGGACAGCCCTCCCAACCCTGTGAAAGTATATGCTCTTAAAGGACTCTATCCTCGCAAGCATGAAGGACTCCAAGGCTGAGAGGGCTCCAATATCAACAGCCAGATTCTCATCTATGACGTCGAGCATCTGTATTAGGCGGAATATATCCACATGCCCATACTCGGCGCCGGTATGGTAGGTGTCGCGGATCACGAAGTCCAGTTTATCAACATCCACTGCGCTCCGGATAACCTGATCCATGAAGGCCATGCCAGGCTTGTTGAGGGAGCCCACAGCCAGTTTACCGACAACCTTCGGGTCATATCCGATATCGTTTATCACATCCCTCAATTCAGAGGTCTGTATAACCCACGTGGTCATGTCCTCATGGGTCTTATTTAGGAACTTATCTAGCAGGTGTTCGAATATGTGGGAGAAGGGTCCATGCCCAACATCATGTAGTAGGGCAGCTATCCTTATCATCTGGGCAGTATCCTCATCTATTATCTCGGAGAGCTGTGGGTTGCTGGTTAATAATTTGGCGAGGTGCATAACCCCTATAGAGTGTTCAAACCTGGTGTGGTTCGCCCCCGGGTAGACGTACTCAGCCCCAGCGAGTTGCCTTATGCGCCTCAACCTCTGAAAGGGGAATGAGTCTATAACCATCCTCTCAGCCTCTGTTATGTATACGTAACCATAAACTGGATCCTTAATCTCACCCCAGAATTTACTCGAAACCATAAGCCACCAGCCCACAAGATTTAATTCTCCAACACAGCTATTAAACGAATCGTTCCTTAAAAGGGAAAAATATTACCCCTTTGATGGGTGGTCAACTTGAAGATAACGGTGTGGGAGGGTGATCTCTCGGAGGATTACCTCAGGTGGGCTTCACAGATAGGGGTCGACGGCATAGATATACGTGATCCCATAAAACTACCCGGTGTCAAGGAGCAGGGATATCCAAGCCTGAAGGGGCTCCTAAGGTTGAGGAGGAGGCTTAAGAGGTATGGACTTGAGATATTCAGGGTGTCGCTCCCAGAGCCGTATAAATTCCTTGTTGGGGAAGCTGGAGGAGAGGAGGAGCTTGAGAAACTTTGTAAGACGATAGAGCTGCTCGGTGAGGCTTCGATCCCCATAGCTAGGCCGATGTTACATGGAACTCCGAAGGTCTCCATAACTCATATGGCTGAGCATAGGGGAGGATATAGAATGCGAGCGTTCAACCTAGAAGTGATGAAGGCTATGTTAAGGGAAGAAAGGGAGATACCTGTGGATGTCGCGCCTGATGAGCACCTTTCCCGTTGTATAGAGGTCTATAGGAGAATAGTCCCAGTCGCCGAGGACTCCGGGGTTAGGTTGGCATTACACCCATCAGACCCCCCAATCTCGGAGGCACCCTTCTCAACCCAGGGTTGGTACAAAATGATAGAAGCCGTTCCAAGCGAATATAACGGATTACTGTACTGCGTCGGCACCAGGTATGAGGCCGGGGGAATCCAGCTCGTTCTAGAGGAGATTCAAAGGTATGGAAGGATGGGGAAGATCTTCGAGGTGCACCTGAGGAATGTTAGGGGTAACCTTCCAGCAACCGGAGGCTTCGAGGAGGCGGCGATAGATGATGGGGACGTGGATATGCTCGTCATAGTTAAGGCGTTGAAGGAGACTGGGTTTGATGGGCCGGTAAACCCGGATCATGTACCGGTGGTCACGGGGGATACGCCGGACCAGAGGATAGCCAAAGCATACGCCGTCGGGTATATAAGGGCCCTTCTTAGGGCCTTGGATAGTTCACCTTAAAATTAACTTATTGGAAGTTTTCATATTAGGTGGCTCTTCTGCCTCCTCTTTCTGGATGACGCCACACCTCTCAGGGCTTCGTAGTACTCACCAGTCTCTATCTTCTCGCATAGGTTTCCGAGGGCCTCATGAACGCTCTTAAAGTACTCCTCATCATCCCTATTCAGGCTTCTGCCCTGCACCTCCTTGGCTCTATGGCGTATGCCGAGGCCTGCCTCCCTTATCGACTGGGAGAGAACCCTATGCTCAACCTCTATAAGCCTGGGCTGGACATCTGAGGCCAACTTTACAAGGTCCTCACCGATCATCATAAGCTCCACCATATCCCATGGATTCATAGAATTCTCGGTTCTGGTTAGGATCTCCCTTAACCTGACACGGATGATGTCGAGTATCGGTATAAAACGTTCCATCATGATTCCAGATACAAGTAGTCAAGTGTAACGTTTAAATTTTACCGTAAAATGGCTCTTCGACCGTTAAACCTGTGGCTAGTTTATACACATCTGGGAGGGTGTAAAACTCTGAACATCATGAGGATTATCAAGAATACGACAGGTATGGCTACCAGCCCGTTTAAGGATGGATGTAAAGCTGATAGGAGGGGTGAGTAGAGAAGGAACAGGATGACTGTTGAGAGTATTTGCAGGGCTGACCTAACCCTCGACTTGAGGAGGGCTTTATCTCTCGGGAACCACCCCCTTTCAACGAAGAACCTAACGAGTAAATTTGAGATTATGTCTAGAGCTTGGAGTAGACCTCTAAAACCCCTAACCAAGAAAAGAGTGAAGGTCGAGATTATTATTAGGCTGCAGAGCTTCGTTAGGCCTTCAGGGTCGACTGCCTCAGCCATCGGCATGAAAGTTGAGACCCCGAAGAGCCATATCAACATCGCTGCTGAGAGGTTTACAGCTCCATCTTGGAGGGCTTCACTATCCACCTAGTAACCCTCCCCACTAATCAGCTCCCTAACCTTCCTTATCGATATCTGTATTATCGCCGCCGATGATGCGACGGCTATGATTAGGCCGGATATAACTATAATAGCCTTCTCGACGCTGTCCTCCCACGGGAGTAATGTGAGTATCGTATCGAAGACCTCGGGATATGAGACTCCAAAAAATAGGAAGAAGAAAAGATCGGCTACTAGGATCGTCAAGAGAGCTGGGAGCGTTGAATCTTCACCCAACGGAAGCCCCTCACAGTGTTGGTTCAGGAGCCACCCAGAGCCCTCTCAGCCCAGCGGGTTGTATACCTCCTTATCTCCGCCGAGATCGCCTGGACGACCCTCCAGATCTGGTAGATCGCCCAGATGACTATGGCGAGCAGCAGAACCCCGGCCAGTCCTGGGTGTATCCTTGAGAGGAACTCGACGAAGAGGAGGTAGACCAAGGAGACGACTATGATGTTGAAGATTCCCCTGAGGGCTGTCCTGTAATGCTCAACCTCCTCGGGTGTAACCTCGTAGGGTGCCCCTATCTCACATGCAGCGTAGCCAGATAAGCCGTCTATGAGCCTCCGAACATCTATGAGTATCCTCAGAACTATCACTGCTAGAGCGACGATTATGATGAAGTTCAGTATCTGGGGCAGTGGATAGCCGAAGAAGTAGATGCCCTCCGCTATGGGTACGAAGACCAACTTACCGAAGAGCCATATCAGTATCGCAGCTGATACGTCGAGGATTATGGTCGGCAAGGCCCCGGCGATCGTTTCCCTAGACTCCCTACGAACCTTCTCATAATACTCCTGGGCCTCACCAACCTCCTCCTCAGACACCAAACCACCCCCTCAACCCTTAAACACCAAACGAGTCTAAAGATGAAAGGATCAATAAAAAATGAAAAAGCCGGTTCTAAATATACTTTGCGCTCCATTTCGGCTCTATTTCATCATAACACACATGATATAATAGTTCGGAGGGCTTAAATAGAGTTGGGCTGGTAAGGGGTTGGAAGCCCCTTCATCGGACTCTACACTTGAAGATGGAGGCCCTCAGATCACCATAGAGTAGATCCCTACGCTCCAAAATATCCAGCCCAACCTCCTCAACGGCCCTCAAGAAACCCCTCTTGGCAGCGGTTATTAACGTTAAAGTTGAACCCTCAGCGACCTCCCTCAAGGACCTCAAGAAGCGGGCGTAGAACCTGTCCATCCTACCCCTACGCATCCTGATACCATACGGAGGGTTCGTGACGATGTATCTCGGGGTGAAGCTCAAGTGATCCCTCAACCTCATGGCGTCCCCAACCCTCAGGGTGATCGTGTCCCCGACACCAGCCGACTCAGCGTTCCTCAGGGCTCCCTCAAGATACTTGGGGTTCACCTCCAAGCCATATATGGGGTAGACACCGCTGGAGATTCTTGAGAGAGCCTCATCCGCAACCCTCCTGAAGACCTCTAGATCCAAGAACTCAAGCTTGAAGAAG
>QMYL01000020.1 GCA_003662645.1 Candidatus Bathyarchaeota archaeon | reverse complement strand
TTGAGGCGAACGCCTTATAGACCGCCAGCGAGTCCATGGAGGCTTCGATGAGGGCCTTGAGATCCTCATCCACCTCCATTCTCTCGAGATTGTCCGTGAACGCGCCGTGCTCCGGGCAGTAGAGACATATGCCTAGGTCTATGAGCTCCCCGCCGCACTCCGGGCACCTCTCCGCCCGCCTATCCGGCGTCACTCGCAACCTCCCCACCTCCCAGCACCTCCTTGAGGTTAGTATCCCAAGCCTCCTAGGAGTATGCTTATCCTGAGCTTCTCCCCTCCAAGCGTTATCACCGATTTGAACGCCTTGAGCCTGACGTTGAGGCTCCGCTCGCATTGACTCGCGATCCTCGATAGCTCGGCTGGGCTAGGTGCTCTCGGAGATTGAATTACAGCTAGAGCCCTAACCTTACAGGGCTTTTCTCCCGGAGTATATGGGCTTAGGCTGGAGTCCGAGTCATATAGCTTCGTGTAATCCTTCGCGCCGACTTGGAAGCTTTTGGAGAACATTAGCGCCGCGCCTTTACCCAACACCCTTCTCAGGTCGGATCTGTCTATCGTGGTCAGGGTGTTGGGGGAGGCCGCCGCCCTCAGGAGGGTTAGAAGGCTGTAAACTATCCTCCTATTTATTCTGGCGAATATGTCTTTGAGGGTGAGGCTCACTCCCGCGACCTCGGCGACGTGCTGGTTGTCGACCGCTATCGCCGCGGCCTTGGAGGCCACGGACTTGAAGCACTTCAGCGCGTTCCTCCTCGTCTCCTCCCCCTCGTGGAAGAATGGGAGGGTTATCCACGCGATCACGGCCGACTTAGGCAGGAGCTTGGACACATCTTCGACTATTTTGGGGCCGGAGCCCGAGCCGAAGCCGAAGCCTGCCGAGATCACCACCGGCACGAGGTCTACATCGTCCTTCGACATGCCCTTCTCATCCAAGACCTTCTCGATCGCCTCCAGCAACCCCTCCCTTCCGCCCATCTTAACGTAGTCTTTCTCACCTCTCTTCGGATCCATCCCGGAGCCCGAGCCGTCCCCAGCCCTAACCCTGACGACGTCGCCCGGCAGGGCTTCGAGATCCCTCCAACTACTGTTGATGCAAATCCTCTTTACTCCAGGTATGGCCAGCTTCGACGCTATCCTACATCCACCAGACCCCGTTCCTATCACGAAGGGGATCCTGAGGGCCGAGGTCACCTCACGTGGTCACCCCACTAGGTCTAGGGCCTTTAACGTCTGGAGCTTCACCCAAGCAACTCCCCCGATCCCGATAGACTCCTTAACTTCCTCTTCCGTTAACCTCCCTCCTAGCCTATGGAACTTTTCAACTGCGTTGATTATGTATTGCACATCCTCACCTTCGGAGGCGAGCTCGATTTTAACGGCCTCTGGCAAGGTTTTTCCACGTCGCAAATGTCTCAGAACCCTTGGAAACGCCCTTAGGAGGTGAACTATCTGTTCTGGGTTGGTAATAGAGGCTTTCTTAGCGTTCTCCAAGATCTCCTCATATGGTAGCTCAACGACATATTCTTGGAACTCTACGTTGAACTCTTTAAACCTCTTCCTTAGTTCTCCTATGACGTCCTTGAAGAATATGGTTTCTTCCGGAACTACGATTATCAATCTAAGCCTCTTCATGAGGGGTGGTGAGTGGGCTAGGGTGGAGGTTAGACTAACCACTCTTTCAAGGTATATTGCCTTCCTAGACCATGGATCGGTTCCCGGCCTCGTCATGGCTATTATAGAGCACCTTCCTGTCTGGGCGTCGCGCTCTATTGATCTCATCAAGTTCTCCACGAACTCTTCAGTTCTAATACCCCTCTTAGCCGGCTCTCGGTAGATCGTCGCTTCAAAACCTTCACACTTTATCGTAAATGTTGCTGGCAGGTTGTACGGGTAATCCTTCAAGACTATGACCTTCACTCCTGGATCCCTTACTACTTCCTCCGGTATTCTGAGCACCCAAGCCTCCTCCTCTTCCACGTCGGCCACAGGTCTCCTCTTTATCTTGTAGAGGATCTTGCATCGATAGCATGCGCGCCCCTCCATGGTCTCTTTAAGCTCGCCTCCGCATAGGGGACACAGCTTGCCGAGCTCGTCTTCATAGACCCACTTCACTTCAAATCTAGCCTCCTCCGCTTCCTCGATCACCCTCTCCCCTACGAGTTTTTCGACTTCACCTTCTTTCTCCACCTTCTTTAGGGGGGCTCCACATGCCGGACAGTAGGATAATCTTTCCCAGAGCTGTTTGGGGATGCGCTCCCCGCAATTCGGGCATGTGAATACTTCTTCCACCACTTTTTCTTCGAGCTTGGGGGGCACTGGCTTCCCGACTATCGCTTCGACGACACCCCTCTTCGCCTTCGGGGGTTGCGCAGGGGCTTCGGCTACGACCAGACCCACCTCCCTCAGCGCGGCTGAGCCGGCTACGGCCTCTAAGATTTCGGCGAACCTCTTCGGCGGCTTATCGCATAGCTCCCATGCGCCGGAGTTGATCAGCATCCTCTTCAGCCTCCGCCCTATATCTTGTAGGGGATGCGATCGAATCCACCTCCGCGCGATCGATGTGAAGCCCTCCATCACGTCGCTGACCGCGGCGAGCCTGCTGAGCTTGTCTAATGCCTCGAATCTCTGTGCCAATGGCGTGGCCTCGTCTAGGAGTTGTTCGCATATTCTTCCCACGGGCATGGCGCCGACGAGGGCGAGGTATCCTGCTATCGCGGGCTCAAAGACCTGGTCTACTCGGTCGGCGTCCTCCCCCCTCCCCTCCTCTTCATATTTATTTTTGAGCCGCTCCTTGAGCTGTATCAGGTGTTGAACGCACCTCGGCTCCTCCGTCAGATACATCGCGTCGACGCCTCCCCCGATCTTCGGCATGTTTGCTAGGCCGAGCATCATATCCTCCAGCGTGAAGCGTTTTGCCATGAGGTTGAAGACCCCCAGCCATGGATGGATTCCTACCTCCATCGAGGCCGCGGATCTCTCCATCATGCAGAGTAGTCTTAGGGCATCCTCCCTCTGCCTCCTCTTCTCCTCCCTCCTCTTCTTCACCCACCTCACGGCCTTCATGGAGGCGTAGCAGGCGACGGCTACGAAGGGGGAGGCGATCACCGCCCTCCCCAACGGGGTTTGGAAGAACGCCATCACCGCCGGGATCGCCGATTCCTCCCGCGTCTGTTTAGTAGTAGTTCTCGGCGTCATGGATCCCGTCGTCACGGCCATTGGGCCGGCCGCCGTCACGTTCTCGAATATCGCCGTCAGCGTCATGTTCTTCTCGGGCGTGATGCCACTAATCATCGTGGATTTCTGATATTGGGACGTGAACTCGTAGGGCCCCTCCCACTTCTGGAGCCTGCACCCCTCTGCGACCTCTATCTTGAGGTCGCCTGTATCTCTCCTCGGCCCCCCTATGAGCCAAGGGCCGACCCTGTAGTATCCCTCGCCAAGCTGTTTCACGGGCTTATCGGACTCTATCCCGGCTAGGCATTTAGGCGGGTTCGCCAATATTATCAAGTAGATTTTACTGTATTTGTGGAGTAGGAGGGTGTAGGATCCGTTATACGTTGGGCTGATTATAACGGTCCCGACTCCCGTCGCGGTGTCTACGGATGCCCGGTAAACCTTAAGCCTCGCCTCCTCCAATATGCCTTCGACGTAGCACTCCCTTGAGGGCTTGATCGAGACCTCTACGACCTCTCCTACTTGAAGCGGTCCTAAGACGTATTTCCCGTCGATCCTCGAGGCGTTCAGCGGCATCTGCCTCGACTCGGAGAAGAATTTAACCTCCTTGACGCACGATACATCGGATGGTTTCAGGGTTACGAATATCTTCTTCGGTTGCTCTTGGGCGTATAGACCTCCCTGACATAGGGCGAGGATCAGGAAGAGCGCCGCCAATATCGTTAAAAAGATTGTTAGCTTACTCGCCTCCAGCCTCCACCACCCCCATCCTCTTCAAGCGCTCGTAGAAGTTCGACCACTCGCGGACTGGGTCCGATCCCGGGCTCAGCTGCCTGATCAGGCTCATGTAAGCCTCCCTGAGTTCCTCGACCCTCCTAGCCGATAGCAGGAGCCTAAGCTCCTCCGGCCTGAATACTATGGACAGCTCCTCGACCGTCAGCTCGTTTAGCGCCCTTTCCACATCCCCGCACTCGTGTAGGATCTCGATGAACCTCTCCACGGTTCTGATCCCCCTGCACGCGCTTGCTAGGCGCCCGAGCTTCTCGAGCCTCCTCCAGTCCACATATCCGATGAGCCCGTTTCTGGCTAGTAGGGCGACCGCGAACCTCATGTAGCGCTCGGGATTCAGCCCCCCTAAGACTACGTTCGGCCTAACCCAAGCGCTCTTAGTTATCAGGATTGTTTTGACCTCTAGGAGGGGTATCGACCTAACCACCACCTCCTCTATGGATCGGGTTAAACCGAAGAGGGCTACGGCGCTCGCCCTGCTCTGAGCCGCGGCCTTTGAAAGGCTTTTAGCGATCAGCCTTGGGTTCGACCCCGCAAGCTCGCCGACATAGGCGACCCTCATCCCAATTTCTTCGGCAGCCTTATTCAGTATTCTCCTCGCCAGCTCCCTGTCCTCGCAGACGAGGGCGAAGAATGGGGTGGAGGGATCCGCCAGTAGCTCGATCAGCCTCATGGCCTGGTTGTCGAATCCGAAGTAGCCTACCTCTCCGGCGAGCCTAAGCCCCCTTGAGAGGGCCGCGACCAACAGGTTATACCGCTCCTCATCCAGCTTTAGATGGAAGAGGTGCTGGACGTCTAGCTCGGAGGCGCGGCCCCTAACCACCTCCTGGAAGGCGGCCTCAGCGTCGCTCTCAAGCACAGCCTCCTCTATTGGGGCGAGCTCGGCCTCAGGCTCAACCGTTGTAGGGTTCGGGGCGGGGGATGGATGGCCGAACGAGCTCTCGATCACCCCCCTAAGCTCTTCGGATAGGTTGAGGGGGCCTTTAGCCCCTAACGCCTCCTCTACCTCGACTCTAGTCGGTGCTCTCGGGTTGGAGATCGACTCGACCATTAACTCTAGCCCCTTTTCGGCGGCGGTAGCCCTGACTATCTTCCGCGCCGCCCCCCTCCTCATGGTAATCAGGGCCGCAACCCCGACCCCGCATGGAGCTATTATGAAAGCTGTTATCGCGAATATGAGGGCGGGTAGCCCCTTAACCCCTATAATGCCGCCGGTAAACCTCACAAAGTAGAAGAAGGGGGCCCCTATTAATGGGATGTCGAGGAGGAAGGCTATCTCGCTCTTCTTGTAATATAATGTTATGAGGAGCGGCTGGCTCGCGTTGGCGATAAGATGGCCGCCATTGACGGTTATCGGCGGCTCAACCTTCTCCAGCTCGTAGCCCTTGAAGTCCTTGGGCGCCTCGATGGAGATCTGGGAGCCCGCCTTGACCCATAGCTGCTTCCCGTCGTTTACGACTACTGGTGTGCCGAGAACCTCTAATTCTATGGGCTGGTCTGATCCTATGATCGAGATGGCGACCCTGACCTGCCTCTCATATATCGGCTCAACTAGGTTGAGGAGTTGGACGGGGACCTCCGTGTTTAGCGGGAATGTTTTATTCGCTATGCTGAAGCCTGTCGGATAGAGGCGGACACCTTCGGACTCGTATATCGGCGAGATCTGGACTCTTCTAAAGCTGTCGAGCGGGTAGTACTCGTTCAGGAAGCGCTTGAAGGCGGCGTAGTATCCTATTACCGTCAGGCTCTGGTTCGCGACCAGCTTCACCTCCGGGTCGTAGTACTTGTTGCCCAACGTATCCTCCGCGTATAGGAACGTGTACTTGAGGTCTCCGACGACCTGCTCTGACGGGAGGGGCACTAGGACTTGCTCTCCCTTCTTCACTATCATCGGCTCCGGTAGCTGGAGTCCGGTTGCATTTGCCTGGGTCCTTACAACCACCCTCTCGACCACTCCTCCGCCCGGCTTCTCGTATAGCGGCTCTAGGATCGCCTTTGCCTCGAAATCCTCCTGCGGGTAGAAGGTGAAGGGGTTCACCGCGACCTCTCTCACTCCTAGACCTTTAATGATCTCCCATCTGACGAACCGGCACTCCGGCTTCACCTTCACCTCTATCGTGACCTCGCTTCCGATCGGGTACTCTCCTTGTCCTATCAGCTTTAGCACGCATTCCATGGGTTCCGCGCTTAAGGTCACCGTTACGTTCTGGCAGTAAGCCGGGAGGATCGACGCGAGCGTTAGCCCGATCACGACGAGGACTGTGAGAATGATCGCTATCTTGGCCACGACCGGAACCCCCCTAGCAGGAATGATTCGGTCATCGGCATCAGCGCTAGGGTCAGGTAGTAGGCTGGTATGTAGAGGGCTGCGGTGATCGCGACGCTTACGAGCTTCCATGGGTGGAGCTCCAATCCCTTACTCATCGAGAACGCTAGGAGGACTGAGGGTATCAGCATCATGAGGAAGGCGGAGTTCATTATCGGCTCGATGGGCGCGCTCGCCTGCGGGAATGGCATCGTCGCTCTAGGCATGCCGCTTACCGGGGGAGGCGAGGTCGCAACGGCTGGCCCTAGGTAGACCCCGGTTTTCAGGATCGGCAGTATGAAGGCTAGGGTGAATGAAAGTATGAAGGGGGCCGCGTAGTTCAGGTATATGAATATTCTGGTCCTCGACCTCACCTCATCCCTCGCCTCAGAGTACCTCGTCAGAAGCTCCAGAACCTTCTCCAGTAGCTGCGGTGAGGCGCCGCCGAACCTATCGATAACCTCTAGGAGCCAGAAGACCATTCTAGCTATCCAGCTCCTAGCGATGGCCGCGGCCTTGTAGATCCCTAAGCCCATCGCGATCCTCGAGGACACGCTCTTGATCAGCTTCATGAAGCCGGGGCGATACCTCTGGGAGGAGGCCCTCCTCAGCGCGTCGCTCATCACTATGCCGAGCTTCCTGTATTCGACCACCGTTCTGAGGTATCTTCTGAGCTCCATATCCGTGTCCTCAACCTCCTTTACCTGATCCCTTATAGAGAGGTAGAGCGCCGTGGAAGCGGCCGCTATCGCGATCGATAAAGCCACTGGAAGTGGAATGATTACCCTCATCAGCCATGACGCGAAGATCGATATGAAAACGGTAGACAATCCTATCACCGCGGCGAGCAATAGTTTTTCGGTCTTGACCTCGAAGAAGTTGTTTATGCGGGGGCTCACGGAGTTTATTATGATGTAGGACGCGAGGCCGAGGATTGGGGCCACGACGCCGGCCATGATGAACCCTATACTCACCGCCGTATTCGGGTCGGCTATGGCGGAGATCGCGACGCCCATCGGCAACAGTATCAACGCTATGAACATGACCTCCGAGAAGGTGGCCATATCCTCCGCGAATTTCCGGAGCTTCCTAGACAGGTAGTTTAGCGCCTCCTCCGATAGGCTCTCAAGCGTCGCTATGACGTCTCCGCCGCTCCTCCAGACGCTCGTGGTCGTCAAGACGGCCGTGGAGAAGCCCCTGTGGGGATGCCCTTGGGCATGGCCTTCCATCGCCCTCATAATCCCCATCCTCGCGAGAACCGCCTTCCTCTCGACTTCCTCAGCCTCCTTCGAGGTTTGCGGGAAAATGTCCTTAACCTTCTTGGCTAGGTTGAAGGCCGTGTAGAGGGTTCCGCCGCAGCGGGCGATTATCGCCGAGAATGTGGTGAAGAAGGGGTATTCGATGTCCGTCTTCTTCCTCCGATCATCTATTCTCGTCTTATACTTCATGTATTCTACCGCCGCCGGCAGGGCGGGTGCCACCGCGGCCACCACAAACAGACCGCCTAGGGGATTGCCGAAGCCCGGGACTAGGAGGAGGGCGATGATGCCTGAGATGGCTATTATGGGGGACGCTACGCATGTGATGAGGATCTTCGACGCGAGCCTCCTCGCTATTGAGTATGATGTCTCTTTCGCCATGCTTTGGTCGGCCAGCCTATCTGCGAGGGGTTGAAGCTTATCGGCGAGGGCGTCTATCAGCGCCAAGGCTTCATCCCTCCATAAGCTTTGGATAGTAGTGTCTCCTCAGGTATTGGTGGAAGGTTATTGCGTCGAACAGCCTCCTACTGACACCCTCCTTTATCGCCCGCATCTTGAGTTCCAAATCTCCGACGATCTTCTCTTGGCTGACCCCTATCCTGCTTGTGAGCCACCGCATCTTCACGCTTTTATCATAGACTTCTTCAGGCCTGTTTGGGCTGAAGGAGTTCCGCTCCGAGTTCCATGAGAATATTCCCCGCGGCTCGAACCTCGCCCCGCCCTCGGCTGGGATGATCTCCGCGATCTCCACCGTCCTTCGCAGCCTCCCCCTCGGCGTATCGTAGTAGCTTGTTATCGCGCATCCCCAGAAGAAACTTAGAAGGGTCTCAGACATCCCGGTTCTCTGGAGCATGATGGAGAGCCTGTTGTAGAACTCTTGGGCGGAGCCCGCGTGGAAGGTGAAGCCCCCGCCGTGGCCTGTGAAGGCCGCGTTCAGTAGGTGGTACACGGCGTCCTCGCTCCTAACCTCTCCGATGATCACGTAGTCTGGTCTCATCCTCAAGGCCATTTTAAGGAGCTCGGTCTCCGAGATCACCAGCTCTCGTGAGGCGAGCATCGACGGCTTCCTCGTGGTCGTGCACCTCCAGCCCCTATGAGGCAGGTATAGCTCGTATACGTCCTCGATCGTGTAGATCGTCGAGTTGGGGTGCAGGCAGGCCAAGAGGGCGTTGAATAAGGTGGTTTTACCGGATCCCGTCGGTCCGGCTATACCTATTATCGCCTTCTGCTCTAGGGCGAACCAGAGGTATGCCGCCATTAGGGGCGAGAGCATCCCCGAGTAAACTAGGTATGGGAGGCTGAAGGGCCTGGTCGCGAACTTCCTTATAGTCAGGCTCGGTCCCCTAGCCGTTATCTCCCTCCCGAGTATTCCCGCGAACCTCTCTCCCCCGGGGAGGGCGAAGTCGGCGTATGGCTTGGCTATCGTGAGCCCGTGGCCAACCGTGTGGGCGAGCCTGTTCATGAAGTCGTTTAACTCCTCATCATCCCTGAAGTAGATGTTCGTCCAGAGCCACCTATACTGCGAGAAGTCCCTGTGGTAGACGCCGACATAAATTCTAGGCCCTATCACGTTTATGTCCTCTATCCTCGGGTCTTCCATCAGCGTGTCTATCTGACTGAACCTGAAGAGCTCCCTGTTGAGGTAGTAGATGAGCTTCTCCACCTCGTCCTCGCTCGGGCTGACCCCTATCGTCTTGTATGCTTCGACGACGTAGGGTCTCAGGATTTCGTCGAGGGGCTTCACCTCCTCCTCTTCCTCGACGTCAATCATATGCTTCCGCTTCGATAGAAGGGCTATCGACTTCTCGGGTATCTCGGCCTTTCTGTATATCGCCTCCAAGGCCGTCGCGTACGCCAATATGTCTTTCGCGTCGAGGGGCGGCTCGGAGACCATGTACCACGCGGTCACCTCATCCATCTTCGCGATCCTGACGTTCGCTACCCCAACCCTGTATGAGGCTAGGGTCTCCCCCCTACCGTCGTCTCTCGCCACGAACGGGATTCTCGCGGTCGTTGCCAAGAACCGCTCCAAAGCTCTTAATCGCTCCTCCGCCTTCTTCAACTCTATAGGCTTCTCCACCTCGACCCTAGGTCTAGCCGGTCTAGGCACCGCCAGCGGCTTTGCGGGGATTACCTCGGCCTTGACTGCCTGCGCTCTAGTAGGCTGTTTGGGGATGGCTTTCGCCTCCGCCGCCTCCCGGACGCCGCCCTCGCCCGTAGGGGGCCGCGGGCTCTCCTCCAC
>QMYL01000019.1 GCA_003662645.1 Candidatus Bathyarchaeota archaeon | reverse complement strand
CCCTCATAGAAGGGGTTGGGTATTAGAGATAAAATCTGCCTGTAGGGTTTAGTAAAGTTCTTTATCTACGGGTCTTTAGATTTATGGTGTGAGGGTTGGGATTATGGGTTTTGAGAGTCTTGTTCCGTACATTAAGGGTAAGGATGAGGTGGAGCAGCCGACCATAATAGTTGATAGCCGTGAGGCTAGGGCTTCGCCGAAGATAGTTAAGGGATTGATGGAGTTGGGAGCTGATGTGGTTGTGAAGGCCCTCCCTAAGGGCGACTACGTGATCTCTGATGAGTGCGCCTTCGAGCGTAAGACCGTTCAAGACTTCGTCTACACCCTAACGAGGCGTCACCTATTCGAGCAGCTCTTCCTCCTCAAGGACGCCTACCCCAAACCCTTCATACTGATAGAGGGCTATCTCCCAATAATCTACAAGTTCAGCAGGATACAGCCCTCATCGGTCTGGGGGGCCATGTTCGCCCTAGCTAAACGAGGCATAAACATGATACATACAACCAACTACAAGGAGACGGTAGACTTCCTCTATACATCAGCCAGGCAGGAGCAGATAGTTGAGAGGAGAATCCCAGCCGTCCATCCCGTGAAGAAGCTTGAGACAACGGCGGACGCACAGATATTCTTCATATCCAGCCTCCCAAACATAGGGAGGGAGAAGGCCGTATCGATACTCAGGTCGTATGGAAATCCATTCAACGCCCTAGCCAGTGTGGATAGGTGGGCTAGGGATATACGCGGCTTAGGCCCAAAGATAGTTGAGAAGGTTAAGCGGATTCTCTACACGCCCTTCGAGGGAGAAGAGGAGCAAAACGGGTCTGGAAGTGAATGAGGGACCATCTTTAAGGGGGCTTACCCCCCTCCTTCTTAACATACTTGTTTAGAATTAGGAATACGCAGTACGGCCCGCACATGTTGCAGGATTCTACCTCTGCCCCAAACTGTCTGTATATCCTCTCAGCCTTCTCGGAGTCCATGCTCAACTTGAAGACCCTCCTCCAGTCGAGTTTAGCCCTAGCCACGCTCATCTCATAGTCCCTCCTCAAGGCCCTATCACCAAGCTTTATTATATCCCCAGCGTGAGCTGCTATCCTAGAGGCTATCAAGCCCTCCTTAACCTGTTCCGGGTCTGGTAGGCTTAGGTGCTCGGCCGGTGTTAGATAACATATCAGGTCCGCTCCCTCAGCGGCGGCTATGGCCGCCCCTATGGCTGAGGCTATGTGGTCGTAGCCTACCGCTATATCGGTCACTAGGGGGCCGAGGACGTAATACGGGGCACCCTTCGTTATGGATTTCATCATCTTTACGTCGGTAGCCACCTTGTCTAGGGACATGTGACCTGGGCCCTCAACCATAACTTGAACCCCCATCTCCCTAGCCGACTCGAGCAGTTTAGCCTGGTTTATCAGCTCGGATATCTGCAGTTCATCGTGGGCGTCCATTAAGGCTCCTGGTCTGAGGGCGTCTCCAAGGCTTATGACAGCGTCATACTCGGCGAATAACTCAAGGAGGTAGCTCCAGTTCTTGTAGTAGGGGTTCTCACGTTCATTCTCGAGCATCCAAGCTGCGAGCATGGCTCCCCCGCGGCTTACTGTAGGCGCTACCCTATCGCTCCTCACCATCCTCTCGGCTACCTGTCTTGTTATCCCGGCGTGTATCGTCATGAAGTCGACTCCATCCTTGAGCTGCCTCTCCAAGACCTTGAAGAATAGGTCCTCCGGTGGTAGGGTCTTATACCTTTTCACACCCTCTATCCAAGTCTGGTATGTTGGAACAGTCCCGAAGGGTAGGGGCTCTGACTCCCTCATCAGGATTCTTCTAACCTCGTCTAGGTCTCCGCCAGTGCTCAGGTCCATTATCGTGTCCGAGCCGTACTTAACCGCGATCTTAGCCTTCTCCCTCTCCATCTCTAGGTTGTACACCGTTGCGCTGGTCCCGATGTTCACGTTGACCTTCGTTGAGAGGCCCTCGCCGATCCCGACCTGCTTCAGTCTACCCTTCCTCCTCTCGTTCCTTATGATTATAACCCTGCCGTCAGCCAGTCTACGCCTGAGCTTATCTGGGTCAACCCCCTCAAGCTTAGCTAAAGCCTTAACCTCATCCGGGGTGGAGCCTGACCTCGCCTCGAGCATTATTGTCTTAACCACTAGGATGCACCTAAAAAGAAGTGATAAACCCTTGATATTTAAGGGTAACCTTACCAACTACTATTGGCGCTTATCTAGTGTCGGCTTTTGTTTCTTCTCTACTTTAGTAGGATGGCCCCGCTCGGCTTATACCTTCCTCCTATCTCGTATCCGGTCAGCTTTGAGAGCTCTGCGGCGAAGGACTCTATCTCCTCCATGTACGGCATCGCCCACCTTGGAAGCCTCCTCTGGCTCTCCCCAACCCACTCGTAGGCTTTAACCTCGACGTAATCAGGCTCAGCCCTCCTAACCATATCCGCATACTTCTCAGGGCTCTTCATGTTCCAGCCCTTCACCATAGTTAGCCTTATGACCCTCCTGGTGTCTAGGCTCGGGAATAGGTCTAACGTTTGGTTGAGCCTCTCCCATCCGTCCCTTATCAGGGGCCTAACCAACCTTATGTAGGTGTCCTTGTCTGGGGCTGACACCGTCACGTACAATTGGAAGGGTAGGGGATCCATCTCCTCCAAGACCTTCGGCATCGTCCCATTCGTAACGAGGAAGGTTATCATACCCCTCTTCCGGGCCTCCACAACCAGCTCGGATATCCTCGGGTATAGGGTTGGCTCCCCGGTGAGGCTCATCGTCATCATGGTCGGCTTTAGAGCCTCCATCAACTTATCCCTATCGACCTTCGGGTTGCCTTTGAAGCCTATCAACAGTTCACGGCGCATCCTCACCGCGTCATCCACTATCTCGCCGGGTTCATCCATCTCCTTTATGGGGAGGGGGAACTCCTTCCACTTCAGTTCGGGCCTATCCCCTGAGTGTATCCTCCAGCAGTATAGGCAGTGGCAGTTACACCCTATGTACGGCGTCATCTCCATGCATCTGTGGCTCTGAACCGGTGGGTACCACAGCTCCTTATAGCAGACCCTCCCAGACCTGAGGCTCTCCTTCGTCCACCTGCATACCTTAACGGCGCTATGCCTATTCCTACCCAACAGCCTGTAGCCCTGCTTGCGGTAGACCTCCTCGACGCTTAGGGTTTCGGACCTCAACTCCCTTTAACTCCTCGGTGAAGGATAGTTTGGAACCAGGGATGAAGCCTTGAGCACTAATTAATGCTGGGATTATAGAAATAATTATCTATTACGTCGTTAATAGATAGTTGAATCTTCAGGTGACTTCGTTCTTTGGAGGAATGGATTGTTGGCTGAGGAGGAGAAGTTCGAGGCTTACTCCGCAAGCATATGCCCGGTATGCCTGAGAAGGATACCGATGAGGATATACGAGGAGGACGAGGTCATCTACCTAGAGAAGACATGCCCAGAACACGGGAAGTTTGAGGATGTCTACTGGGGCGACGCGGAGCTATACAAGTGGTTCTACAGAAACTGGAACACAGCCAGATACATGGGCCGCGGATTGGAGAACCCCATAACGAGCATATCGAAGGGCTGCCCCTTCGACTGTGGATTATGCCCACAACACAAGACGCATACGATACTCGGTATAATAGATGTCACAAACCGCTGCAACATGGCGTGTCCGATATGCTTCGCCTACGCCGGGGCGGCCAACTACGTCTACGAGCCAACCTACGAGCAGATAGTTGATATGATAAAGTTGTTAAGGTCTAACAGCCCCTGGGCCTGCAACGCCCTCCAATTCAGCGGTGGGGAGCCAACCCTGAGGAACGACCTCCCAGACCTCATAAGGGAGGCTAGGAAGGCCGGCATAGACCACATCGAGGTTAACACTAACGGCTTAAGGCTGGCTGAGGATGTGGGCTACTTCAAGGAGCTCTACGACGCTGGGATGAACACCCTATACCTCCAGTTCGATGGGTTGAGGGAGGAGATATACAAACAGCTCCGAGGTAGGACGGGCCTCGTACCGATAAAGGATAAGGTCATAGAGAACGCTAGGGAAATAGGCTTGAGGTCTATAGTTCTGGTCGTCACCTTGGCTAAGGGCGTGAACGATGGGGACCTAGGCTCAATAATCGAGTATGCAGTTAAGAACTCGGATGTCGTCCGGTGCGTGAATATACAACCCATCTCGATGGCTGGGAGGGCTAGGAAGGAGGAGATGCGTAGGCTCAGGATAACGATACCCGACGCCATAAAGCTCATAGAGGAACAGACCGATGGGGCTGTCTCGGTTAAGGATTGGAGGCCCGTCAACTGGCCAACCCCGATAGCCAGGGGCATGGAGTTCCTTAAGAACCGGATGTACCCGGAGTTCACTATGCACCCGATGTGCGGCGCCTCAACGTTCATAATAGTCGATGGGGACGGCTCTTACAAGCCCATAACACGATACGTAGATGTTGACAAATTTGCCGACATCTTGTGGAGCATATATTACCTCGGATTGAAGGGGAGGAGGACCAGAGCCAAGGTGGAGGCCTTGAGGTTCCTACCTATGGTGAAGTCAGAGCTTATAAGGCGCCTCATCCGGAATATCGTCACTAAAGGGAGCCTAGATGCATTATCCGAACTGATGTATAATGTTGTGATGATAGGGATAATGCACTTCCAGGATGTGTGGAACCTAGACCTAGACAGGGTTCAGAGGTGCGCGATACACTACGCAACCCCGGATGGAAGGATAAGGTCCTTCTGCACCTACAACAGCATATACAGGAGCGAGGTTGAGAAGCAGTTCGCCATCCCCATCAAGGAGTGGATGGAGAAGACTGGGAAGAGGCTGAACGAGCCGTTATGAGAGCGAATCCTAAGTTTTCACATTAATGACTCCGCTGGGTAGGTTGCGTCCTCAACGGGGTCGAAGAAGGTTATCCTCAACCTCTTCGCAGGGTCTATCACAAGCCTAGGTTCACCAAGAACCTCAAACCTGAACAACGCGGATTTGTACCAGTCTATTCCGGGGTTAACCTTAACCGGGAAGTCAAACCGATCCACGAAGGTTTCGTAGTCTATCGTCTCATACCTCATCGGGTAACGTGAGAAACCCCTAATTATATCGGTTATCACACAGTTCATCCTGGTAAGGAGACGTTCTATGCTGATCCATTTCCTACGCGAGGCCTCAGCGGTTGTAAGCCCAAAGTATCCGACGCCATGCTTCCTCAAGCAGGAGACTCCACGCGCCACGAAGGCCCTCAAGCCCGTAACCGTCTCCAGGGGCTCGGATGAGAATACATCGAAAGCTCCAATTAGGTCCTCCGGAAGCGGGTCGGCTACGTTATACCTCCTGAACTCTATCGAGAAGCCGTACTCCCTATTAACCTCCCCCAGGAAATCTCCGATACGCTCATCTATATCGAGAACTAGAACCCTACCAACAACGCCGGTTAGGGATAGGGCCACGCTCAACAGGTCGTCGTCACCTATTAGTATGAAGTCGTTACCAGCTAGGTCGCCGTAGTGGTGCATCAAGGCAACCCTAGCCACAACGTCATACTCCCTCATATAACCCTGGAAATATTTTAGGGTCGGCTTAGGCCTACCGTCCGCGATCCTCCTAAACTCCTTAAGCACCTCCCTAAACTTCCCATCGAACTTTATAGTCCTCCCGCCGCACTCCCTGCAGATACCGCTCTCAAGGTTTATGACTTCATCCGAGACCTTCCTCCTCCCCTCCTCCGTTAGGTATAACTTCTCGCCGTCGGTCTGTATGAGCCCCTTCCTGTATAGGTTATTTAGGGCTTCGATGAATTCGGCTACTAGGTGTTGGTTCGAGTCTAGAAGCTCCCATACAGACTTACCGGAGCGGGCGAGCACGTCAAGTATCTGTGCCTCTATACCTCTCGTATAGATTCCTCCTTATCACCTGCTTCTCGATGAACTTGGGCTTGAACTCCTCGACCATCAGCTCGTAAGCCTTTAGCGCGTCCCCCTCACTCCCACAGGTGAATATGTCTAGGGCTATATACCCATACTCAGGCCACGTGTGGACGCTCAGATGCGACTCACGGAGGAGATAAACAGCGGATACACCATAAGGCTCAAATTGGTGGAAACTGGAGGAGATGCATCTTAGACCAGATTTAGAGATAACCCTATCCAAAATCTTCCGGGTCTCTTCGACCCTCGAAATCTTCTTCGGGTCTACGCCGATGAATTCGGCGATAACGTGGATGCCCATCTTGAACATCCACCGTTACCGTCGAATTCTCCGAAGGACTTTGAGGACCATCGAACCGACCTAACACGGTTTCATGTCCTCTTGAAGTTCTCGGAGTATTTCATTTATTATCTTATCTAGAAAATAATAGTATTTGCTTCCTAAAATAAACTTTTTCTTTTCACGGTTTTGTCTGGTTGTTTAACCTCTCCAGGACCGCCCTTACTATTAGTGGTAGGGCTATAGTTGCGTCGCAGTAGCACGTCACGAACTCCCTGTCATCCTTAACCTTACCCCAGCTCACACCCTCCTTAAAGGTGCACCCGGATAACCCTCCCCACTCCGGTCTGTCGGTTGTTATCTGGAAGCCGTAGTCGTGGCCCCTTGTTGAGCCGTCCATTAAACCCTCTAGGTAGGCCACCTGTTGTATGTAGTTCTTCGGGACCCCTCCACCGATGAATATGACCCCAGTCTTCTTAGACGACCTCTTTATCTCGTATATCTCGTAGTTGTCCATTATCTGATCTATCACGATCGGGGTTGACCCCGTCTTTGATGAACGGATGTAATGCTTCGTTAAGGCTAGGCCTATGGAGCTGTCGCATAGTGCAGGTATGAATACCGGGACATTATGGCGCCAAGCGTTCCACAGGAATGAACCCTCCCTCTCCTCCCTCAAGCCTTCTCTATCGATTAACCTACCGAGCTCATGTGTGAACCTCCTACTCGAGATCCTGCATAGCCCAGGGTGTTTACCAATCAACTCATCGGCTAACCTTGCCACTCTCTCATCAACCCTGCGGTATCCATCCTCAGATGCGAAGGTATCGTAGATCCTGTCTATCCCGTGTCTGTGGAGCTCCCTATCATCGACGTGTGGTGAACCCTTATAGTGGTAGCATCCGAAGGCCTCAGCTAGGTCGTGGTACGCGTTCGCCCCAGTCGTAACGATTACGTCCACCATACGCCTTTTGATCATCGTCGATATGACCTTCTTCATTCCAGCGGGCACCATGGCACCGGCGAGACCGAGAAATATCGTTGGGTCGTCGGGGTCCTCAAGCATCTTCAGGTAGATCTCAACACACTTAGCCAGGTTTCTAGACTGGAAGGATGTATCGTTGAAGCTCATGAGTATATCTGAGACCCTACCCGTCTTCTCAACGTCGATTGGTATCACCCTATCTTTAAGGAACCTTGAGGAGCCCTCCATTAATACGGCACCATCCACCTTCCGTTAAGCCGATCACCTTTAAAATTAGAAGCGACGATAAACTAAAAAAGGTTGATCCAATAGATTGGTATCTGCGTGTCCGGTCGGTCTGGTCGATGGAGGGCCGGAGGGTCCCCGTTGGTGATGAGTAAGCTGGAATGCGTATTATCGACGATACTACACGAGGAGCCCGATGTTGTACCACAGGCTATATACTTCATGGATAGGATGGCGGAGTCGAAGTTCGCCCCGAACCTTTCAGGTATAAAGGATGACCTCAAGAGGGCCGTAAAGTACGCCGAGTTCCTAGACCACTTCACCATAAGCTGTGGCGGAGGCGGTTTCAGGTCAAAGGTTGTGGAGACTGGGAGGGATTACTGGATAATCGAGTGGGAGACCGGGGCTAGGTGGATGATAATGAGGCGGCCGTTCTCCTTCGAGAGGAGGTACATCCACTACCCGGTCATGAGCGAGGATGACCTAGATAAGCTTGAACTCCCGGACCCGGATGACCCGGAGAGGTATGAGGGGATAAGGGAACGCGTTAGATATTTCACAGAGAAGGGCTACTTCACGTCGTGTGGTATAAACGGATTCTTCTCGGGAGTCTGGTACTTCCTATGCCCATTCAACCTCTGGTTGAAGGGTCTACTTCTGAATAAGCCCTTCGCCATGAGGATAATCGGAAAACTTGGGGAATTCAACTACAAGGCTGCCAAGAACCTGCTTGAGACCGGGGTTCACAGTATAGGTTGGGTTGACGACTTAGGGTATAATAAGGGGATGTTCATCTCCCCAAAGATCTATGAGGAGATAATCTACCCATGGCATAGGAGGTTGATAGATCTAGCCCATAAACATGGAGCATTCGTCAATATGCACAGCCACGGCAACATAAACGCGATCTTCCACCTACTCGTAGACGCCAAACTTGACGTGATAAACCCTGTGGGGCCGAGCGACAACATGGATTTGAAAGAGTTGAAAGAGAAGTTTGGGGACCGGATAACGCTGCAGGGCGGGATAAGCAAGTTCATAGGCGAGATGACTCTTGACGAGTTGAGGGAGCATATAAAGGATAGGCTCTCAATAGGGAGTCCGGGAGGAGGCTACATACTGGACTCCGAGGGCGGAATCCCGATTAACATGTCTAGGGAGAAGTTCGAGTTCTTCATGGAGTGCAGTCGTAGGTATAGGAGGAACCGCCCGTGATAGCTCCCATTACAGGAATAACTCCTCCCTATAGGCAACCCCTGCCGCGTGTATGCCGAACTCCCTGAACTTCAAGCATGTAGTCGCATAGTATGCCGTGTATATCGTCCCGTCGTCGAGTTGCACAGTACTCGGGTACCCGCAATCCCGATCTGTTGCATAGGAGACTAGGGCGGCCCTCCTATCGAAGAGCCAAGTCCTCCCACCATCCCGACTTATAACCGCATGGACGCCGTAGGGGACCCTCCTATGGCCGAATGTGAGGAGTAGGCTCCCACTCTCCAACAAGCAGAGGTCTCCGGGATGCTCCCCTCCTCTCGTTACCCTAACTGGTTCAGTCCATGTGTATCCCAGGTCTTTCGATCGGCTTATGGATACGCACTGATCCTCCCCCGGGTATGGACCTCTAAGGGCGGCGACCAGCTCCCCATCTGGGAGTTGTATTATAGCGGTCTCGCTGTACCCCCTAGCTATGAGGGTTGCATCGCCCCATGTGTACCCGTCGTCCTCTGAGCGGAGGATGTAGCTTGAGTACAACCCATCGCTTCCATCTTCTCCGCTGTAGACGGCCATCAGGATCGTCCCATCCTCGAGCTGGATCATCCTGCCGTAGGGTGAGGAGAGCGGCTTCAAATTTAGGGAGGAGTCCTCTATCTCTATAGGTGTCGGTTCACTCCAAGAATCGCCCATATCCCTCGATCTGGTTATTAGTATCTCGAAGCGCCACCTTGAACGTTCTATAACCCTCCCCCTCCGGTAGCCCCAGAGCCTGCCGAAGGCTAGGAGTAGTGTTCCATCCCTCAACTGGCAGAGGGCTGGGTTTCTATCATCGGTCTCAGAGCATGTGACAACCCTCGGCATGGTCCAGGTCTTACCTCCGTCATTCGATTTTGAGATCTCGATCCTGCTCCTCTGGCCTATGTGGTAGTCCCCCATCCGGAAGACCGCGGCCAACTCGCCGTTCATCATCTTGATCAGAACCGGGAAGTATCCGCCCAGCGGTGTTATGAGGTACCTTCTAACCCGCTTGATGGAGCCAACCATAACCTCGTCTTCGAACCCTAAACCGAAAGACTCCCTCTCAGACATGCTTATAGGTTTATAACTCTACTCATATATTATTGTCCGATGGTTGACGATTTAAAGGGCGCCTGGTTATATCACCCTTCACATCTAATAATTACGTGAATATGGAGCGTAGGGAAGGGGATAGGGATCGTGAAACCCTTCAGCTTCGTTCACGTCGCGGATATACACCTGGGATACGAACAGTATAACCTAGCCATCCGACGTGAAGACTTCAAGAGGGCCTTTGAGGAGGTGGTCGATAAGACCCTTGAGTTGAAACCCGACTT
>QMYL01000018.1 GCA_003662645.1 Candidatus Bathyarchaeota archaeon | reverse complement strand
CTGTAAGTCCAGGCGAGGTCTACCTAGCCTTGAAGGCGGGCTTCAAGCCGGAGAGGATACTCTTCACAGGGACAAGCGTGAGGGATGATGAACTCGAATACCTTGTAGATGTAGGGGTTACAATCAACATAGACTCCCTCTCACAATTGAGGAGGCTCCTCAAGATCACCATACCAGAGGTGATCTCGGTTAGGATAAACCCTGAGATAGGGGCTGGACACCACGAGCATGTGATAACAGCCGGTAGGAACTCAAAGTTCGGTATATGGGAGGGCGACGCCATAAAGGCCTACCAGACCGCCAAGGAGGCTGGGGTAGAGAGGTTCGGCATACAGATGCACATAGGCTCGGGCATACTGGATGTGGAGCCCTTCCTGATGGCTGCCGAGAAGCTCCTCGACGTAGCCCGGGAAGTTCATGATAAGGTCGGCGTAAACTTCGATTTCATAGATTTCGGAGGCGGGATAGGGGTCCCCTACAGGCCGGATGAGAGGGAGATCGATATAGAACTCTTCGCATCCAAAACTCTCAACCTATATAAAGAGAGGATAAGGCGATATAACCTTGGTGAACCACACTTCTGCATCGAGCCCGGGAGATACATAGTCTGCGACGCCGGTATACTCCTAACAAGGGTTAACACAGTCAAGGTTACACCATACAAGAGGTTCGCCGGGGTTGACGCAGGATTCAACACCTTGATAAGACCCGCGATGTACGGCTCCTACCACCCAATAGTAGTCGCGAATAGACTTGACGAGGCTGAGGAGGAGACCTACGACATAGCCGGCCCAATCTGCGAGTCGGGGGATATACTAGCCCGGGATAGAAGACTCCCAAGGATACATGAGGGCGATCTAATAGCCATACTCAACACTGGGGCCTACGGCTTCTCGATGAGCTCCCAGTACAACTCAAGGCCTAGGGCAGCTGAGGTCATAGTCAAAGATGGCAGATACGCGGTCATAAGGGAGAGGGAGACCATGGAGGACCTTCTGAAGGGGCAGAGATACCCTCAATGGCTGGTGAGTTAAAAGGAGATGAAGGCTGGAAGGGACCTTGAAAGACGGGAGACCTTCAGGGAGAACCATGAGGCTCCTCATGGGGGGTCTCATTGGAGACGCTCAGCAAGATATAGAAGTAATAATAATGGTGAGCAACAACTCGGGTTCTGATCTTCCCATCATTCGATACTGTTGAGACAAGGGTTTAGAGGAGTCTACCCTCTTTGAGCCTTAATAAATCTTTTGAGGTTTTAGATGAGGGTTCTTTCTGTAGGCTTTCGACCGTCCAAGCCTCCTGATTTGTTTAACAATAACTTTTTTCTTTGTTTAACAAAGGATTGAGAACGGGGAGAGACAGGCTGAGAAGCCCGTTATCTTAACAGTATACCATCTCTCTTGGGAAAGAGTTAAATATTTAACGGTGGGTAAGGCTCGGTTAAGGTGGATTCTCTTAATCTTCGGTCTGGGTGATTTGATTGGTCTCCAAGATCGACTGCCACACCCATATTGGTAAGTATAATGATGTCGAATGGAGTAGCGAGTTCGCTCCTTGGAATCGGGTCACACCCGAGGTACTTATAAAGTTCCTCGATGATCTAGGGGTGGATAAGGCTATACTCCTTCCAACATACAGTTGGGACATAAAGAATAAGCTCCCAACGGAACGCGTGATCGATATATGCAATGAATACCCAGATAGGCTCCTACCATTCTGTGTGGTTGAGGTGAGGGAGGAGGGGTTAGAGAATAAGCTAATCAAGTATAGGGATATGGGATGTTTAGGCGTTGGAGAACACACATCAAAGATAGAGATAGACCATAAGTTAAACCGAAGGCTATACAGAGCCTGCGGGAGGCTTGAACTCCCAATATTGATACACATGGCTATATCACCATCAGACGAGTATGGAGCCCTCGACACACCAGAACTGGAAGGCCTCGAGAGGGTCTTGGAGGAGTTCAGCGATGTGGACTTTATAATGCATGGACCTGGATGGTGGAGGGCCATCTCGGCTAGGATAGAGGACCCGATGGAGCCCTACCCAACCGGGAAGATCGAGGAGCCTGGTAGGGTGGTTGAGCTCTTAGAGGATTACGACAACGTCTATGGCGATCTATCGGCCCGTTCCGGATATAACGCCCTATCCCGGGATCTGGAGTTCGCAAGAACCTTCCTTAGAAGGTTTAATCGTAAACTCCTCTACGGAACCGATATGGAGTGCTTCTTCAGGCCTGAACACTCCCTAATGGCTTTGTTGGATGAGAACCTAACAGAGGGAGAACGTGAGAATATATATTACAAGAACGTGAAGAAGCTACTTAAAATCTAACATTTTAGGATTGGAGGGTGTAGGTCATAAACTATAGGGACTCAAATGTGGAGAGGTTGATCTCAGCCCTCCACCTCGAGGAGAGCGATAGGGTCCCTTACTGGGAGACCGAGATAAACCGGACGATCATAGAGTACGTTCTCGGACGCTACGCTGGTGAGTCAACCCTCGGTATGGACGTGAAGGACCACATTGAGCTTGCCCTTAGGATAGGCATGGACGCCGTTGGTTTCGGGATCTTCTACTCACCCGGGAGAACAGCGAAGGGAGCGTCTGAAGGGCTGATAAAGACGTGGGATGATATAGATAAGCTCCGGTCAGAACCCCCAGACCTCTCTAAGGCATTCATCAAGCTCGACAAATATATAGAGGCCACGAAGGATACGGGGCTCGGAGTTTGGGTGTACACCCATGGGCCATTAGATCCCGTCTACCTCGGGATGGGCCTCAGAGACTTCTCAAGGAAGCTCTACAGCGACTTCAAGTTCATAACAACCCTGATGGACCTGATTCTAGACGTCCAGTGTGAGATAGTGCAGGAGATAGTAAAGAGGGATATAGCCTTCTTCATGGTTGGGGATGACGTCGCCTACAAGCGTGGGCTGTTCATCAGACCGGATGTTTTCAGGAGGCTTTACCCGGACAGGGTGAAGAGATTGATAAAGCCCGCACGTGATAGGGGTATCCCGGTCCTGTTTCACAGCGACGGCAAGATAGACGATTTGATACCGATAATAGTTGACGCCGGGGTGTCAGCCCTCCACCCAATCGAGCCATACTCAAACGATATATATAAGATCAAGGAGGAGTGGGGAGACAGGCTCTGCGTAGTCGGGAACGTAGAGCTGGCTGGCAGAACACCATCAGAGATAGCCGAGGACACCAGAGAGCATATACGCAGGTTAGCGGATGGGGGATACATACTCGCCTCAAGCCACAGCGTGACGAACGATGTGAAGCCCCCGGGATACGAAGCCATGCTGAAGGTTCTACACAAGTACGGATATTACGAGAGGAGGCCCTAACCAGTCTTCCGGTTAAGTTTGGTCAGAGATACGTAATACCCGTGTCGTAGGGTTAACCAGCTTTGAGATCAGACTTTTAGGCATGGAGGGTTTATGATTATGGGGAGGTGATGCGTGGTTTGGTCCGTGAGTTCCTTGAGATAGATGACCTGAGCACCTTCATCAGGGTCGCTGAACAGAGCCCCCTCGTGATACGCAAGGATCCCTTCCTATTCGCCCAATACTACGCTATGATGTTCTTCATAAACCTGACAACACTTAAAGAGGGCGACGTTAGGAGGCTCTTCGAGTTGTTGAAAAGCAAGACCGTGATAGTTAAGAGTATGGTTGAGGCTTCATCTCTAAGTGAGTTCATAAAGATGAAGGAGTAGCTTGTATCCATCCAACCCTCCACAAACCACCAGAGTGTTAGCCTAACTCGTTAACTATCTCCTCAGCCCCATACTCGCGGAAGTTCCCCGTAGCGTCGGTCTCGGGTTGAAGGTACTAGTCTCGTGTGAAAACCCTCCGGTAGCCATCCCAACTATCCTGCCCACCAACCAAGACCGTCACTCACCAACATATATCAATTGGCCAAACAATAATTGGATGGTTGCATTACGTTGGTGGATGAGGAGGACTGCACAGCTGATAGTGAAAATTTTCACGGTTGGGATCCTTGAGGCAAACTGTTACATAGTTGGGTGTGAAAAGACAGGGGAAGCCGTGATAATCGATCCCGGATTCTGGGAGGCGGAATATAGGCTCATTATGAGAGAAGCCGACCGGAGCAACCTGCATGTGAGGTACATCGTCAATACCCATGGACACTTCGACCACATAAGCGGAAATGGCATAATGAAGCGTGAACTGGACATCCCGATCCTCATCCATGAGGAGGATGAAAACCTACTCAGAGACCCCGAGAGGAACCTCTCAAGGTTTATGGGGCTTAACGTGACCTCACCCCCAGCTGACCGGTTGCTCCACGACGGCGAGGATATAGAGGTTGGAGACTTAACCCTCAGGGTACTCCATACACCTGGCCATACGAGGGGAAGCATATCCATAGTCGGGGAGGACGCCGTATTCACAGGTGACACCCTATTCAAAGGCTCGATAGGTAGAACTGATCTACCGGGTTCCTCCTTCAAGGAGATCATACACTCAATAAGGGATAAGATAATGAGACTCCCGGATGGGTTCGTGATCTATCCGGGACACGGACCGGCATCAACCATCCGGAGGGAGATGGAGAGTAACCCCTTCATCACCAGCTTGAGTAGGGAACCATCCTAAGACCGTGGGATTTTAGGGGGAAAGATTTATCCGGCTAGCCTCTCTACATCGAGAGGGAGAGAACCCCAATGAGTAAGGAGCTCCTAAAGTTGGATTTTGAGAGGGAAGCCGAGAAGATAACGAACTTCATAAGGAGGGTTGTCGAGGAGGCTGGCGCATCAGGTGTAGTATTGGGCCTGAGCGGCGGCGTGGATAGCAGCCTCACCCTTGCGCTATGCGTCAGAGCCTTGGGGAGGGAGAGAGTCTTGGGGGTTCTGATGCCAACCAGCTTCACGCCAAAGGAGGACGTTAAGGATGCGTTAAGCCTGGCTGAGCAGTTTGGAGTTCGAACTGAGGTGGTGAATATTGATAAGATCGCTGAAGCCTTCTTCGAGAGTTTGGGGATCGACCAAAGCGACCCAAAGATGAGGATACCAATGGCAAACATAAGGGCTAGGATACGCATGGTAATCCTCTACTACTACGCAAACGTCAATAACTACCTCGTCGTCGGGACGGGTGACAGAAGTGAAGCCCTTATAGGCTACTTCACGAAGTATGGTGATGGCGGGGTCGACTTCCTCCCAATACGCCACCTCTACAAGACTCAGGTTAGGAAGCTGGCAGAGTATCTAGGCATTCCGGAGAGGATAGCCTACAAACCCAGCAGCCCACAGCTTTACCCGGGCCACAAGGCCACAGATGAGATACCAGCCGACTACGATAAGTTGGACCTTATACTACATGGGCTCTTCGATTTAGGCATGAGCCCTGAGGAGGTGAGCCGCAGGTTCGGCTTCCCAACCAGCATGGTTGAGGAGGTTATAAGTAGGTTCAAATCGACGAGGCATAAGCGCTCCTATCCGCCCTGGTTGAGCATAAGGGAGGAGATAAAAGAGGGGTGAGTCTTGTTTATACCTTCCCTACCCCCTAAGTAGCTTGAAGAACCCCCTTTTCAGGCTGAAGAGCCGATCCTTCAAGACGATATAGTTTGTGCTGAGCCGTCTGGCGTAATCCTCCGATACACCCACCTTGATCAGTTCCGACTCGAAGGCTCTCCTAGCCTTCCTCACCCTCCAGTTTATGGTCAACCATACCCAGGTTAAGCTTACCGATATGCGGAGCGTTGAGTATAAGATTAAGAGGACGGCCAGAACCTTATTCATTCGTATATTTCCCTTTTCCGTGCCGGTTCTTTACCTCTCCTTCTTCTTGATCTCCTTGGATAGCTTCTCCTTGACGCTCTCCATAACGAGGCGGCTTATCTCCTCCCCCAGCTCCCTCATCTCCTTCCTCTTGGTCTCACCCTTATAGCCTCTCTTCTCCATCACGCCCTTTATGAGATCACCCATATCCGTGAATATCTTCATGTAGTTCTCGGTCATCTTGAGTGCGGTCTCCTCAGGTATCCCGCCGGCCTTCAGCTCGGCGTAGAAGGATGCGGCTGCACGGCCCATCTCCCTCCCAGCTTCCTCGGAGAAGATTGAGCCTACTATCCCCTTTATCATGGCGGGTACCTCCCTGGAGATTATGCTCATAACCTCCTGGAACTCCTCTATGTCGCTCAGCCTCATCTCGTACCTTTTCCTCCTTTCATCTTCGGTCATGCCAAATACGCCTCCATCAGCTCTATGATATTAAGAGGGTGATCATTAAAGTTATGGTTTGTGGCGAGAAGTGGCCACCCTATGACCGCTCCCGGTCAGCTTATATACCTTCCCTTGACCATCTATTTGCTGCAGTACACCCCTCCCCTCAAGCCTCCTAACTCTATTCCGGATTATCCTCCTCGAGGCCCTTCCACGCATCAACCTCACCTCACGCGTTATCGCTGATATATTTAATGGACCCTTTAGAGCCAAAGCTTGGATTATGCATCTGTTGATCTCGTCCCTACCTATCGATGGCTCCCTTATGTAGAGCTCAGCCGCCCTCAACCGTGAGATAACCCTTAACGGCTCATCGTAGAGGCTTATGCCCATCCTAGCGAGTTTTAGGTAAGGGATCAAGCCAGCGTACTCCGGCTTATTTAGGAGCACCATCTCTAGGAGCTGAATCCGATCCATTATCCTGTCAAGCTTTCTACTCAGCTCCTCAAGCCGTTTGGAGATGTCGCCTTCTCCCTCTTCACCCATCCCAAAACACCCAGTAGTCGTGTTCATATCTCACATCATGAGGCTATAAATTTTTTAGATGCTTACGGCTAGGCGGGTCTCTGCTTATTAAGAAGGAAAAACCATTTAAGTGAAATCCTAACTCTTAAATTTGAGGGATATGAATTGTCTGAGAGGGAGTTGAAGGAGGTCGGGGTGGTCACACACTACTTCACGAGGATAAGCGTGGCTGTTGTCGAGTTGAAGGACACCCTCTCCGTTGGAGACAAGATCCTAATCCAAGGGCACACCACAAACTTCGAGCAGACCGTTGAGTCCATGCAGATAGAACACAAGAACGTGACAACGGCTACGGCTGGACAAAAGATAGGGTTAAAGGTGAAGGAGAGGGTTAGAGAGGGAGACAGGGTCTATAAGGTAATCTCCTGATCACAGGGACGTAACGAACCCAAGCTTTTTAGGTATAAACCCAACCGTTTTTATCAACCCAGATATCAATATCACCTTCGAGGCTGGTTATTAAATGCGGAAAAGAATATACACCCAATCACGTTATTATGAGTTGTAGATTATGCCGCAACCATCGGGATATCCATCATTAATGGTGAGCGAGCTTGAGCGTAGAGCTTTCGGGCTATAGGGGGAGAGCCCTAAGGGTCCTGAAGGAAGCCGAAGTGGAAGTCGGGGACTCCATAAGGATAGTTAGGGAGGACGTCACCTACGAGGGCATATTGATGCCCAGGTCTGAGTATGGAGATGACAAGCACATAGTCATTAAGTTGAGGTCCGGATACAATATAGGGGTGAGGGTAACACCAGCAACAAGGATAGAGAAGACCGGTTCAAGGGTTAAGCCCACCTTCAAGCCTCCGCCACCACCAGAGGAGAGACCCAACCTGCCGAGGGTGTCAATACTCAGCACAGGTGGAACCATAGCGAGCAGGGTCGACTATAGAACCGGAGCCGTCCGCCCAGCCATATCGGCAAGTGACTTATACAGCATAGTCCCGGAGCTCTCAAATATAGCCATGATAGATACAGCAATCTTGTTCAGCGTATTCAGTGAGGACCTAACCCCTAAACACTGGACAGCTGTAGCCGAGGCGGTGGCCGAGAGGATAAGGGAAGGCGTGTCAGGCGTCGTGATAACCCATGGAACCGACACCATGGCGTATACAGCCGCAGCCCTAAGCTTCGCTCTACAGAACCTACCGGTTCCAGTCATACTCGTTGGAGCTCAGAGGTCTGAGGATAGACCGAGCTCCGACGCCGCGACGAACCTGATAGGTGCAGTCTTAGCCGCGGCTAAAGCCCCCTTCGCCGAGGTCGCCGTTGCGATGCATGAGACCATATCCGACGACTCCATAGCCCTCCACAGGGGGACGAAGGTTAGGAAGTGTCATACGAGCCGCAGGGACGCCTTCAAGTCGGTGAACGCGACGCTCCTAGCTAGGGTTACGGATGGACGTATCGAGATGTTAACCGACGATTACTACAGGAGAGAACAGGATCGAGAGCTAAACTTGAAGGCCAGATTCGATGATAGGGTTGCCCTCGTCAAGTTTTATCCAGGTATGGATCCAGCCTTCATAGAGTTCTGCATCGATGAGGGATATAGGGGGTTGATACTCGAGGGAACCGGCCTAGGCCATGTCGGGAGACACTGCTTCAAGGCCATACGTAAAGCCGTCGAGAGCGGCCTGATAGTCGCTATGGCTTCACAGTGCATCTGGGGCCGTGTTAATATGAACGTCTACGCCAACGGGAGAGACCTCCTAGCTATGGGGGTCATCCCCCTCGGGGATATGCTGGCCGAGACCGCCTTGGTGAAGTTGATGTGGGCCCTCGGACAGACGGATGATAGGGAGGAGGTTGAATCCCTGCTCAGAACGAATCTGGCCCATGAGTTCTCTGAGAGAACCCTTTACATGTAAGGGCAGTCGGGGTGGTGAAGGATGGGAGTAGACTACTCGGAGATTGGATTGATGGTTGGGCTTGAGTGCCACCAGCAGCTAGCCACACGCTGTAAACTGTTCTGCGGGTGTAAACCCCAACTCTTCAAGGGGGAGCCAGAGGTAACCTTTCTACGCAGGTTGAGGCCCACCCAGAGTGAGTTAGGCCAAGTTGACCCAGCAGCCTACTTCGAGTTCCAGAAGGGTGTCAGGATACTGTATGAAGCGGACAATGAGACCTCATGCCTCGTGGAGATGGATGAGGAGCCACCACACGAATTGAATAGAGAAGCCTTAGAGACGGCTTTGATGGTTGCATTGATGATGAGGGCGAAACCTGTGGATGAGATACACGTGATGCGTAAGACAGTGATCGATGGATCGAATACGACGGGCTTCCAGAGGACATGCGTTGTAGCCTTGAACGGTGAAATAGATGTCGATGGTAAGATCGTCCCGATACAACATATAAGCCTAGAAGAGGATGCTGCGAGGAAGATGGGTGAGGATGGCTGCACAGTACGCTACAGGATAGATAGGCTGGGTATACCCCTCATAGAGGTTACAACGGGCCCAGTCATACATTCACCCGAGGAGGCCGAGAGGGTGGCCCTAGCAATAGGTAGGATACTCAGAGCGACTAGAAGGGTAAAGAGAGGGTTAGGAACGATACGCCAAGACCTGAACGTATCGATCAGGGACGGCGCCCTAATCGAGATAAAGGGAGTTCAAGAGCTTGAATTGATCTCAAAGGTCGTCGAGTATGAGGTGCAGAGGCAGCTGGGCCTATTAAGGGTGCGGGACGAACTGAAGAGGCGTGGAGTGGCGGAGGGAGACCTAAAGGAGGAGTTCATAGACGTAACAGAAGTCTTCGAGCAGACCGGATGCCGAGTATTGAGGAAGGCAATAAAGGATGGAAAACGGGTATTCGCCGTCAAGCTACCGGGCTTCTCCGGTTTATTGAGTATGGAGCTCGCACCCGGCATGAGGCTGGGGAGGGAGATGGCCGATAGAGCCCGTTTCTGGGGTAGAGTTGGGGGGATATTCCACACAGATGAACTGCCAGCCTACGGGATTACGAAGGATGAGATGGAGAAGCTCAAGAGGCTTATGGGGGCTGACCCGGAGGACGCAGTCGTCTTCGTTGCAGATACAATTGAGAACTCAACCGACGCCTTAAAGGCGGTTGTGGAGAGGGCTAGGGAGGCTTTGAAGGGTGTGCCGGAGGAGACGAGGGCTGCAAATCCCGATGGAACCACCAGGTATATGAGGCCGAGGCCTGGGGCTGCCAGGATGTACCCGGAAACGGATGTACCGCCCGTCCCGATAACCGGTGACTACCT
>QMYL01000017.1 GCA_003662645.1 Candidatus Bathyarchaeota archaeon | reverse complement strand
GGTTGAGAGATATAGTCTCGTTCAAGCTCTCAATTATCTCCCTTATCGGCTGTAAATCGGGCTCGGTCAGGTTGGCGGAGAGTATGAGAGACACGATGGGGGTTTGGGATACAACCTCACCCTCCTCTATCGTGGCGTTTGGGGCGACCATCGATATGACGGAGACCACCGCCTCGGGTGAGAACTCTATCGGCTTAGTGATGTTCAAGAGCTTCGTTATGTTCAGTGTGTGCTCGAAGGATGATGAGTGGAGCCTATTTATCCAGAAGGAGAAGAGGCCCAACATGGGTATGGGGGTCTCCATCTCAGGCAGTATCAACCTAACCATGCTCATGGCGACGTAGCTAACGTTCTCGAGCATGCGAAGAACCATAGCCGAGGAGAAGAAGCCCACAGCCATAACAGTCCCATTAGAGGACAGACTCGTTGAACCCGGGGTGAATATCCCCGCCTCATAGGCTTCAGTTATGAAAGAGGCTATACCAAGCCTCTCAACAGGCATTAAGTCAACTATGTAGGGGGCGACATCGCTCAGCGAGGCCGCCGACTGGTAGACCACGAAGGTCAGGTCTATAGTTGTCCCGTCCAGCTCTCCGCTCTGCGTGGTCGATGCGAGGTATGAAAGCGATACGTGGAAGGCCGAGGAGAACATAGAGGCGACGGATTCAGCTCTCCTAGAGGCCTCATCCCCGCTCACCCCGCTATAGACTATTATGAAGACTGTACGGGGAACTATCTCGTAATACCTAGTCAGGTTCCCCATAAGCTCCGGTGGGAGACCGGAAGGCAATACACCGCCCAACATACTACTTAATATCGTCGGGGAGCTCAGGATTGGAGGTAGAGCGTCAGCCCTGGTGTCTTGCGATATCAAGACTCCCATTAAGGCGCCCTCTAAGTCCGGCGAGGAGAGGTCCACACCGGGTATCGATATCTCTGAGTCAACGAAGGCTGAGGCGAGTGAGATGGTCCCATCAGGCGTCGCGAGGAAGAATATGCCCTCAGCGTAATAGTATGCGTCTTGGCCGAAGGCGGCTTGGATTATTGAGGAGAGAGCTGGCGTGGAGATGATGATCATCAACGATGAGAGCAATAAGGCCCTACACACCCTACCGGATACGCGGAACCCAACCTTGAACATCTTCACAGGGGCTTCTGTCTCTGGTTTCGTTTCCTCAGGGGCTTCCTTTTCCCTCCTGAACACCTTCTCAGAGATCAGTTTCCAGAGGGACTCCTCAACCAGTTTACCAAACTCACAGCCGACGAGGGATGTGAGGAAGAGTATTAGTATGTTCTTCAGGGCGTTCAGGAGGATAACTGAGATTATTGGAGAGATTATACCCATGGGTGACGATAACGATGTGGGCGGTAACCCCTGTAGCCCCGCGTAGACCTCTCCTATTATCGGCGCGCCGAGTAATGTTGGTAGGGAGAAGCCTGGTGGGAACGGGGGTAAGAGTGCCAGCATATTCTCCGGCCTCTCAGTTATACCAACCTCCACCGCAACCTCGAAGAGCCTCAAGGCTGCGACCCCCAAGACGAGGAACATCGAGCCGTAGACGAGCCAGGCTGAGAGTATACTCCCGATCTTCCTCCTAACTATTAAACCGCAGAGGAGGCCCACGGTGGCCCACAAGACGGCTATGGCCGTGTATTTGAGGGGGTCTCCTAGAAGTATGAAGAGCATGGAGAAGAGAACCCTCAGTGACGTCCCGAAGACTGGGGAGAGCCACCCTATTATGAGGTTGAAGCTTTCCGGTACGGCCGAGAAGCTGGTGGTGAAGGCTATTGTTGAGCAGAGTAAGAATGCAACTATCTTTCTCATCCAGTTCTACTCCTAGTCAGTAAGTTCATGTTGATGTGTTATTTATATATTTACCCTTTTCCGAATCTTCGTTCTTATCCATTCTCCCTCTCGAGTTATTTATGCTCACCTTGAAACCGAAGAGACCAGTTATTAATAGGCTGGACATGAAGACTATGTGGGATACGCATACGAAGGTATGTCTTCCTATCCAGTTGTAATTTCTTATAAGCCACAACCCTACGCCGAGGGCTATGTAGATCGTCAGTATGCTACACGATAGGTGGATCATCCTGAGGAGCCTACTCGATCGACCGACCCTCAACCTCAGCAGCCTTGATATGCAGGGTATCCTTGAAGAGAAGTCGTATAGGTCGTCAAGTATCAAGACTAAACCTCCATAGGCAAAGAATGAGCAGATGTAAAACGTCAGGTTGTTCAAGTTTATCCCGCTTTCATATAGCGGTGGAAGGAATAGACTTATCAGCGGAAGCGGTGCGAATAGGGAGACCGCGAAGGTTGAACTAAGAACCGTTAAGAAGCCGTATACGTAGTGGTGGAATATAACCCTCCGTATCTTAACCTCGCCAACGCTTCTGGCCGGGATTATATTCAAGAGCGAGGTTGGGATCACGAGCCAGAATACTGAACCATCGATTATGTAGGGTGCGTATGGTTTCCACCACGGCATGGATGAGTAGAAACCGAGCAGTATATTTACGGTTGAGAGCAGACTCATTAGGGAGTTGAATATTAGGGCTAAACCCAGCATCTTCCTTCCGAGAGCCGTGAGGATACTAGACATTGCCTTCCAACTATTGGTTTCAGATGATTTAAAGCTTCTCCATTTCCCCGAATTTGGGTCTGGGTAGTGGAGAAAATAAAGAGGGGGATACTGGATGCTAGATGCGCATAACCTCAACTTTGAGCGTCTTTGTATCCAGCTTTGCTACTGTGGGCTCGCCGCTCAGATATCCGCAGACCTCACCGGGGTTTAGAACCAAAGTCCCGCCGACCTTACGGACCTCTGCCTTATGGGTGTGTCCATGGATGACCACATTGTAGCCTCCGCATCTGACCAGCGACTCCAGTAGCTCCTCCTCGTCGCCGTGGAGTACGGCGATCCTTAAGCCATCAAGCTTGAGCTCCCTGAACCTCCCCTTCACATCAAAACCCAGATCGGCGAATTTCCTGCTCAGCGTGGATAGTTCTGCGTCGTTGTTGCCGAAGACCCCTAAGAGCTTCACATTTAAGGGTTTGAAGTGTTTCACTGTGAAGGGAGCTATGTAGTCCCCGGCGTGCACCACCAACTCCACCCTCTCCCGGTTCATTATCTCCACCGCCCTATCTATGAATGGCAACCTGTCGTGGGTATCAGCCATAACTCCCAACAACATGCTAGATCACCCTTATTGTTAGTAGAACTACACACTAATGAAGCTCACTCTCTTCTGATGGTGAGTATAACAACTGCTTTCTTAAGGGATGCTGTTAAGATAGTTTTTGCGGCTTCGAGGGGTTACTCTTTTAGAGACAGTCTGTTACGGTTTCTTCTGATTAGCTCCTCGAAGCCATTGAGAAGTCCGAGATTTTCAGGCGTAACTACGGTTTGGTTCCCGCTAGCCATGTAGCCGTCTATTATTAGGTTAGGAAGTTGAAGGGGTAACCCATCCATTAAGCCTAAGGTGAGGGAGGTTATAGCTATAGATGAGGCCAAGTTGAAGGAACGGCCAATACCTGTCCGTCTAGGCCGCTGCAGATGTGGATTTAAGGGAGGTGTTAGCCGTTGATACCAGCCGGCAGCGTCAACGATGAACGGCGAGTGCATCCTAAAGGAGGCTCTGAGGTCACGCATAGATAAGCGTTAATCATAATTGATAGGACCATGATATCATACTCTTCACAGTTTAGGCCTGGAATGGATGCATACCACATGTAGATTGAGAAAACCAAATCAAGAGATTGTTCAGAACACTAAAGGAAGGATAAGACCGTTTACGAGGCTTCTCAGCGGAGAAAGAATGATGTAAAATCCGTAAAACTCTTCCTGCAGCATTCACATGCCACAACAACCTAAGAACCGCTAAACACTAAAAAACTCAACATAAACCTTATCTTAACAGTATCAATTCAAAATATAGAAAAATTTTTAATAAAGTTTATTTCTCCTTAATGTGATCCGTAATGAGCGGCGGTGAAGCTAAATTTTTCAGCGATAGTAGACTCCTGAAGATACTTATGGATAATATTCCCGACTCGATATACTTCAAGGATTCATCCTCACGTTTCATCATGGTGAGCAACGCTCATGCTAAAAATATGGGACTTAAAAGCCCCGAGGAGGCGAGAGGAAAGACCGACTTCGACTTTTACGCTGAGGACTTTGCACGCGAGGCATATGAGGACGAAAGGCGAATAATCGAGACAGGGCAGCCGTTAATAAACAAGATCGAAAAGATCGTTACTAAGAACGGGACTATCCGCTGGGTATCAGCTACTAAAGTTCCGATCTTTAATGATCACGGAAGAGTAATAGGCATTGTTGGAATATCCAGAGATATAACCAAGTATATGGAGATGCAGAGGCAAATGCGGCTTCTATCGAGCGTTGTGGAGCAAGTATCAGAGGGAATAGCGGTTACGGATACTAATGGAAAGATAATTTTCGCCAACCCAGCATGGGCGGAGATGCATGGTTACGAAGAAAATGAACTCATCGAAATGGACATCCACGACCTGTACGAGAGACCTGAAATTGCTAGGAAACTTGAGAACGAAGCGCTAACGAAGGGAAACGCTAAAGGAAGACTTGGCCACGTGAAGAAGAATGGAGACGTCTTCCCAACATTAACCTCCTGGAACATCATAAAAGACAGAGAAGGAAAAACTATTGGAATAGCAATAATCACGAAGAGTCTTACAGATATAATTAGGGTTCTTAGAGATGTCAAGACATTGAAAAGCGTAGAGGAAAGATAAGCATGTTATCAATGTAGCTTGCAACCATCTATCATCTGTGACGATTAGAGCGACAGATTTAAGTATTAGATTTAACATTTTGACGAAAGATCACCGCTCCCGGATTAGAAAAGTTGAATAGGGAGACCTGATCAATAAAGGTGTAGGTGGAGAAGTATGGAGTACATATACGCAGCCATGCTCCTTCATAGAGCTGGTAAGCCGATTGATGAGGCTAACCTAACGAAGGTTCTTGAGGCAGCCGGGATAAACGCTGATCCGGTTAGGGTTAAAGCTCTAGTCGCATCCCTAGCCGAGATCGATATAGATGAGGCTATAAAATCCTCACCGACATTTGCGCCAGCGGCCGCCGCTCCAGCTGCCCCAGCTCCAGCGCCAGCTCCAGCTGAGGAAGAGGAGAAGCCTAAAGAGGAGGAAGAGGAGAAGAAGGAGGAGGAAGCCCTAGAGGGGCTTGGGGCCCTATTCGGCTGATCCTCCGGTCAGCTGCAGCGTTCTCTAGAATCGATACAACCTTAAACTCCTTAAGTGAGTTCGAGATAATTTTAATTATGCCTTACTGGAATGTTGGGAAGAGATGCCGTTGAGAACCTTCAGCGAGGATGAGTATCACATACCATTCTTCGATGAGTATGGTTATGTTAGGAAGCGTTGTCCCAAGTGTGGGGAGTACTTCTGGACACAGAACCCTGATCAGGAGCTCTGCGGCGAGGCTACGCGTGAGGGTTGCGCTGAGTATACGTTTATAGGTGACCCTCCAACCAGTAGGGCCTACACCTTAAGGGAGATGAGGGAGGCATTCCTCTCATTCTTCGAGAGGAATGGACATGAACGTATAAAACCCTACCCTATAGTTGCTAGGTGGCGTGACGACCTATACTTCACGAATGCAAGTATAATCGATTTTCAGCCTTACGTTACTGAGGGCATTATACCGCCGCCCGCAAATCCCTTAGTGATAAGTCAACCCTGCGTGAGGTTTCTGGATGTAGATAACGTTGGGCCGACCTTCGGTAGACACCTTACCATATTCGAGATGGGCGGCCACCACGCCTTCAACTACCCGGATAAGGAAGTCTACTGGAAGGATGAGACGGTTCGATACCACCATGAGTTCTTGACTGAGGAGCTGTGTGTTAGATCTGAGGAGATAATCTATAAGTAGGGTGTCTGGTCTGGTGGAGGTAACGCTGGACCTGATGTTGAGAGCGTCGTCCGCGGTTTAGAGGTTGCAACCCTAGTCTTCATGAAGTATAAGGTTATCGACGACCAGTTCGTGGAGTTGCCGATAAGGACCGTTGATACCGGTTATGGGATCGAGAGGTATACGTGGCTTTCTCAGGGTTCGGTGAGCTGCTTCCACGCCGTTTATGGGGATATACTCAAGAAGATTATGGACATAGCTGGGGTCTCGGAGCCGGACTATAAGCTCCTCGCCGAGGTTTCTAAGTTATCGGGTTTGATAAACATCTCTAAGGAGAGGGGTGTTGAGAGGGAGAGCAGGTGGAGGTACATCGCCAGTAGGGTTGGCATGGCCCCCGAAGATTTGATGGAGGAGTTGAACCCGATCATAAACGTCTTCGCCGTTACCGACCACACGAAGTGTCTGGCCTTCCTGCTCGCCGAAGGGGTTATACCGTCTAATGTCCGTGAGGGTTACATAACCAGGCTTATGGTCAGGAGGACCTACCGCCTCTTAGACGCGTTGTCCATCGAGGATTCCCTGCCCGATATAATCGACATGCAGATATCCTACTGGTCTAGGGACTTCCCACTCCTTAAGGAGATGAGGGATGAGATACTTGAGATACTCTCGGTTGAGGGGGGAAAGTTTAAGCAGACGATAAGTAGAGGCTACAACTTGGTTAGGAGGATCTCAAGGGAGCTGAGGGCTAAGGGTTATGAAGAGATTCCCACCAGCACCTTGATAGAGTTATACGACTCCCATGGTTTGACGCCCGAGATAGTTCGTAGAATGGCTGAGGGCGAAGGCGTGAAGGTTAATGTTCCGGAGAACTTCTACAGCCTCGTTGCGGAGAGGCATATAAAGGCTCCCAAACCCGTGCAGGCGGCTCCGGGGGAGACAGAGGAAACCACCGGTCTACCTGAAACCGAGCCGCTCTACTATAAGGATGTCTACCTTTCAAGCTTCGATGCTAAGGTTCTGAGAGTTCTGGGTGACGGGGGAGTTGTCCTCGATAGAACCGCGTTCTACCCTGAGGGCGGTGGACAGCCCGCTGATCACGGTTATATCGAGTTCGATGGAAAACGTTCCAGGGTTGTAGATGTTCAAAAGTTTGGTAGGGTTATAGTTCACTATCTGGATGGGCCGTTGCCGGGTGAGGGTTCCTCGGTTCATGGAGAGATCGACTGGGAGAGGAGGCTGAGCTTGATGAGACACCACACAGCTACACACTTGGTTATGGGGGCTGCTAGGAGGGTTCTTGGTGAACATGTTTGGCAAGCTGGAGCCCAGAAGGACGTCGATAGGTCACGTCTGGACATATCCCATTATAGGAGGCTGACGGTTGAGGAGGTTAGAAGGATAGAGGAGCTGGCCAATCTGGCTGTCATGAGGAACCTTAAGGTTGAAGCCTTCTGGATGCCCAGGGAGAGGGCTGAGAGGATGTATGGCTTCCGCCTTTATCAGGGCGGCGTCGTTCCTGGGAGGGAGATAAGGGTTGTCAAGTGCGGCGATTGGGATGTTGAGGCTTGCGGTGGAACCCACTGCAGAACTACGGGTGAGGTGGGGTTGATAAAGATACTCCGTACCGAGAGGATCCAAGATGGCGTTGAGAGGATAATCTTCAGCGCAGGGCTTCCAGCTTTGAGGGCTGTACATGAGGGCGAGTCAAGGCTTATGAGGGTCTCGGAGGCCCTTGGGGTTCCGCTCGATAAGGTTGATAGGGCTGCTGAGAGGCTGGTCTCTGAGTGGAGGGAGATGCGCCGTGATAGGGAGAGGCTGACCGATCTCATAGCTGGGTTTATGGCTGAGAGGTATCTTAGGGAGGCTGAGGAGATCTCCGGTTTGAGGCTTGTCATGAGAGTCTCAGATGATCCGGTTGACCAGCTGATAAAGGTTGCTGATAGGCTTGTTAAGTCCGATCCAAGAGTTGTCGCCGTCCTCTTCCATATAAATAGGAGTGGTAGGGTTATAGTTATGGTTGGCGATGAAGCCATGGAACGTGGGGTGAGGGCCGATGCCATCGCCAGGGAGGCTGCCCTCGAGCTTGGTGGCGGTGGGAGCGGTAGGCCGAACTTCGCCCAGGGTGGTGGGAGCCGTGTCGAGAATGTTGATAAAGCCCTCGTTAGGGTTAGAGATTTCTTGAAGAATGTTTTAGGTGGTTGATAGTATGAGTCTGGATTGGAGGGGTATAGAGGAGAAGTGGCGTAGAAGGTGGGAGGAAGCTAGGATATTCGAGGCTGATCCAGACCCGAGTAGGGATAAGTGCTTCGTCACCTTCCCATTTCCCTACATGAATGGGCCTCTCCATATTGGACACGGCTTCACGGCTACTAGGGTTGATGTTTACGCTAGGTTCATGAGGATGCGCGGTTACAATACGCTCTTCCCGTGGGCTTGGCATTGGACTGGTGAACCCATAGTTGGGGCTGCCTTGAGGGTTAAGATGGGTGATGAGGATGTTATAAGGGGTTTGAGGGAGATCGATGGCGTCCCTGATGAGGAGTTGGAGAAGTTCGTCGATCCGGTTTACATGGCCAACTATTATACCCGTGAGGGTAGGGAGGTCGTTAGGAGGATAGGCTACTCAGTCGATTGGAGGAGGGAGTTCCACACAACATATCTTGAGCCCACCTTCAGCCGTTTTATAGAGTGGCAGTATAGGACCCTGCGTAGGAAGGGTTACGTTGTTAGGGGGACCCATCCCGTTGTTTGGTGCCCTAAGTGTGAGAGCCCTACTGGTGACCACGATAGGTTGGAGGGTGAGGGCGTCTCACCTGAGGAGTATACTCTACTGAAGTTTCAGTTCGGCGACGCCTATCTCCCAGCTGCTACATTCAGGCCTGAGACGATCTATGGGGTCACTAATATGTTCATAAACCCTGATGCTACCTATGTTGAGGCTAGGGTTGATGGTGAGAGGTGGATAATCAGTAAGGAGGCCGCTTATAAGCTCTCCCAACAGTTGAAGAAGGTTGATATTCTGAGGGAGTTTAAGGGTTCTGAGCTGATAGGTAAATACTTTAAGGATCCGATTACTGGCAGGATGTTGCCGATACTTCCCGGGTGGTTTGTTGACCCGGACTCCGCCACTGGGGTTGTCTACAGCGTTCCAGCCCACGCCCCCGCCGATTGGATAGCGATTAGGGATCTGGTTGAGAAGCCGGAGGTCTTAGGGAAGTTTGGGATAGATGTTGAGGTCGTCAATTCTATTAAGCCCATTTCGTTGATCAGTGTTGAGGGTTATGGTGACTATCCAGCTGTTGAGATCGTTGAGGAGATGGGTGTTAGGGATCAGTTTGATCCCAAGGTTGATGAGGCCACATCGATAATCTACAAGAAGGAGTTCCACACCGGGGTTTTGAAGCCCATATGTGGTAAGTACGCTGGTAGGCTGGTTAGGGATGTTAAGGCTGAGTTGATCGAGGACTTCAAGAGGGAGGGCGTCGCCGACTCGATGTACGACCTCCCGAGGAGGGTTGTGTGTAGATGTACAACTAAATGCATAGTTAAGATACTCTCGGATCAATGGTTCCTGAAGTACTCCGATCCAGAATGGAAGAGGCTGGCTCATGAGGCTGTCGATAACGCGAACATCTACCCCGAGTCTGCTAGGCAATACTTCCACGATAAGATAGATTGGCTCCATGATTGGGCCTGCGCCCGTAGGACCGGTTTGGGAACACCCCTCCCCTGGAGCCCCGACTGGATAGTTGAGACCTTGAGTGATTCAACAATCTATATGGCTTTCTACACGATTGTTAAGCATATCCGTAAGTATGGGGTTAAGCCTGAACAGTTGACGGATGAGGTCTTCGATTACATATTCCTTGAGGATGGGGATTTGGAGGCTGCGGTTAAGAGTTCTGGGCTTGATCCATCCATCTTGAGGGAGATGAGGGATGAGTTTAGGTATTGGTATCCGGTCGATTTGAGGGTCTCTGCTAAGGAGTTGGTGCCGAACCATCTGTCCTTCTTCCTCTTCCAGCACGTCGCAATATTTCCGAGGAGGTTCTGGCCTAAGGGTATCGGTGTCAACGGCATGTTGACCATCGAGGGCGAGAAGATGTCCAAGT
>QMYL01000016.1 GCA_003662645.1 Candidatus Bathyarchaeota archaeon | reverse complement strand
GACCACCTCCTTCAAGCAGTGGTGAGAGAGGAGGACAGAGTTAGGGCTATATTTATAAGGGAAGAGATGTAAGCAAACTAAGTATAAATAATTATCCATAACGGAAATATAAAGTTTTAGGATCATTCATGGATAAAATACGAAGCTAGAGGCTACAATTTTCTCAAGTTTATGAAAAATCTAGGGGCCACATGAAACTCCAAGACGGCTAAATCTTTTTATTCATCGTTGCTTATCCTTTATTCGCCGGATGATGAGAAGGCATTAGTTCGACCTCAACCTTTAGGGTTGGAGGGATGAGAGCTCAGAGTTACTCAGACGGCACCTAAGCAGAATGCCTTACTCTAATTTATTGGGTATACCCCTTACTGAACCCTGTACCGCTGAAGCTCGCCAGTACCGCCTCTGCACATTACTGGACGGTGGAAGCTTTAAAAGTCAATTGTACAAAACTTTTCTTCGGTGTTAGGGGTTGGTTCTGCCAGCGAAGGTCTTCGAGATAAGGGAGGAAGCGAGCCTCGGTTTGATGGTTCAGAAGTTGAAGGACTTCCGTGAGGAGGAGCCCTACCAGACGATCAGGGGTGAATCGGTAACCCTCGTGACCGAGATCCTAGACCTGAAGGCCGGTGAGGATGTGATATCTGGGGTCTTCAGCATGGACTTCGTCAGGAGCAGATACTACAAGCGGAGGGTGATCGAGACCCCTGTGACCGAGGAGGCACCATTCTGGATAAGGAGGTTTAAGGGTAGAACATTCCTTATAGTTCTGGCACCGTCGGTGGCGCGTGGGGTCAAGAAGCTGCTAACAGGCTACGTGGCCAACAAGCTGAGCGAGGTATTATTCATAAAGCCGCACGCGGTGGTTGAGACTAGGATACCCCACGAGACCCTGAGGGAACTCCACGAATCTAACCCGCAGGCTACGAAGCTCATATGGTTCGACGATGTGGATATACCCGGAGTCGAGAAGCTCTGCCTAGCCGGGTCAGACCTAGCCGATACCAGGTTGTACCGCGAATACCTACAACATGGGAGGATATGGTACGTCGTCTTCGAGGTTCAGAAGAGGGGGATAGTCGTCGGGATAACAAGGAACAGCGTCATCACACTCTTCAGTAAGAGCACAGTTGAGGACTTCATAGGCTACATAATGGAGGACATACTGCCACTGATCGAGTGACAACCTGAGAGTTGCAAGGCTAGTGACATCTTCGAAGAAAAATTGAAAGAGAAAGTGTCTTGTTGGTAGCCCGGGGGAGATTCGAACTCCCGTCGGCGGGTCCAAAGCCCGCCATGCTTGTCCTCTACACCACCGGGCTCCAGTCCTCATTAATGAAGAGATGACCTGTCGATATTAATCTTTTATTTTGAAGATGTATTCTTCGATCTTGTCCCTCGCTTCTTCCCGTTTCTTCTGGTGTTCTGTTAGGAACCTCCCAACCCTCTCGGCCAGTCTGAGTTTACATTCTCCGCATAACGTCTTTCCTGTCCTGCACTCCCACCTGATCTCCTCAAGCCTTTTGTCGTCCGGTTCGAAGAGGTAGTAGTAATAGTGGTAGATTGGGCAGATCGTCGGGTTTCCGCCGTGCAGCCTCTGCTCCTTCGCCGTCGGCCTACCACCTGTGAAGGCGTTCCAGAGCTTCTTCTTAGCCTCCTCCGGCGTGTCCGTTGTGAAGATGCAGGTCTCCGGCATGGAGGCTGACATCTTCCCACCCTTGCCCAATCCCGGTAGGAACTTGCAGTGTATCTGGGCCGGCTTGTAGTAGCCGAGTTTAGGGGCTACATCCCTAGTCACCCTCCAGTATGGGTCTTGGTCTATGGCGGCCGGTATTAGGCATGGCACGTTCTCACCCTCCAAGTGGGACTCTATGAAGCATGGAACCGCCTGTATGGCTGGGAAGAAGATTATCCCTATATTCGAGCTTTCCTCTAGGCCGAATGCCGCCTTTATCGTTGAGAATGTTATGCGTTTCGCTATCCTGATGGCGAGTTTATATAATATACCGCCGCTCTCGGAGTCCATTATTATCTTGGTCTTCTTAGGGTTGAAGCCTACAGCTATCACATCTAGGGCGTTATCGTAGGCGAGGCTGTTCGTCTTCTCCAGGGTGAGCTCCGGCTTTACTAGGAACTTCTCGTCATCGGTCATCTGGAAGTACAGCTTAGAGCCGAAGACGTCCTGGAGGTGCTTCGTGAATATCCATGGTATGAGATGCCCTATATGGACTGGGCCTGAGGGGCCTCTACCGGTGTATAGGACGAAGCTCCTTCCACCTTCATACATGTCGAGTATCCAGTCTAGGTCCCTGTGGGAGAAGAATATCCTTCTCCTCAGTTGTGGGTGGAGTTCGCCTGTATGCTTCTTTATCCTCTCCAGAAGCTGGTCGTCTATCGGTTGGGTGCCGAACTCCTCTATCAACCTCTCGTAATCTATCTCACCGGAGACCTCCCAAGGGGTTACAACCATCTCCCCCTTCTCCTCATCCTCGACCAATATGACCACCGCCTACACATCTATGATGGCGTCCCCTTAATGGTTTAATCATAATAAGGAGAACTACGGTTTTTGTGTATCTTGGAAGAACTTCTCCATCGCGGTTTATTGCATAATTCTTGGGTGGCATAGTTGAGAAGATGTCTGAGTTAGATGGGGCGGAGCCAAACGTAGCCACATCCCATCAATGGTCACCGATAACTCCATGTAGGGAGGTGGCTTTAATATCTTTTGGTGGGTCCCCCAATTATCTTAGGTTGGTGAGAACCCCTCTACAGGGTTCCTGAATATCTCAGTCTCAACCCCCTCCATCAGGCCTTCGATCTCGTCCTCCAACCTCCTGACCTCTTCAGCCCCAACATGCGCCGAGAGCTCCAACGTAACCTCATAGGTTTCCCCCGGCTTCAGGTTTACAACCCTCCCCATCCTCCTCTCGAAGCTCTTGTGGTTTGGGAAGCTTGTGCCGGGCTCTAAACCCATCACGTAGCCTTCCTCCAGGGAATTTGTGTTCTTCCATACCGTGAAGTATGGGAGCTCACTCAGTGAGAACGATATCGAAGCCGCCCGGGTCCTGTCTCTATTCAATAGTGCAGCCTTCGTGTATCCCCTCCCGTCGCCTACGAGCTTGCAGAAGTATACCTGCTCCACGAATCCGCTCTCTGGGGGTCCGAACTCGTCGAAGCTCTCTATTCCCTCGGCGGCCCTCTCATCCCTAGGTGCAACCTTATGGAAGGGCGCGACGAGGCGTGCTCCATCCTCTAACAGCGGAACCCCATAGTTGCAGTGGTAGAGTATCTGCATCTCATCCGGCGTACTCTTAAGGTTCTCTATCCTATCTGTTATCTTTAGGGTGTTGCTGTTTGGGGTCGTTGAGATCTCCGTCGTCATCTTTAGGTTTGGGCCGAACATCGACCTCTCGTATACAACGCCCTCAACCGAGAGTTTTACGGAGGGTTCTAGGTATACCCTACACTTGACCTCGCTGGCAGGGATGTTGGCTATCCTTCCGTGGAGTGTTAGCATAACCTCCCTCCTCCTCCCCATGTTGTCTATGATCGTGTCAATTCCTGGCGCCCCAAGGCTCCCGAGGCCGCACCTAACCACCCACTCGTTGAAGCCGTCGAGCCATCCCAGCCCACCTCTAGCCTCGAGGTTTATGTAATGCGGATGGACTGGGCTCTTCACTGGGGATTCCCATCCTAGGGGTAGCCCCTTGAACTCGCCCTTCCATATACCCATCCCCCTCGTCGGGATCACAGTGAAGGATAGGGCTCCATTATCCACCGTTATGATGTCTACGCCTTCTGAGGTTCCGCCCCTCAACCTACACTTCTTTATGCACCACCTGCCGTCCAGTCCAAAATCCTCGTTGCTTACCTCCCAGCTCTCAACGTATATACCCCTATCCACATCTGTTAACACCTTCTTGAATACGGGTTTAACCCCCACCGTTTTCTCTCCAGACAAGAAATTCACCCTCCAATCTATAAGAATGGGATCGTTTAGATAAAAAACTTTGGAGGGTACGGGTGTTTTGGTGACTCTTACAATATTCAAAAGTTTTAAGTTTCGATGCGTATTCTTCTTTAGGATGGGTGGGAGATGAGGGAGGTTACACAGGGGAGACTCCTTTTTGCCGTGAGCGTCATCACGATGATCGTTTACTTCTGGGCTCTATTCCTATCCCCCCAAGATGAGGTTCTACTCGGGAGATCGATAAGCGACTGGGCTCTACTCATACCAGTCATGATCTTCGTGTACCTCTTCCTCTTCGTCGTAGCTTGGATAGGGTGGACGATGGCTACAACGCCCCCACCCCTCCCGGTTCTGAAGAGGAAGAGGCCCCAAAGTGAAGGGGAAGGCGGTGAAGTCGGGGAGGATAGAGAAGAGGGAGGAAGCGAGGGAGACGAGGGAGAGGATACCGCCTAAGTCACCACTTGATACTGTTAAGACAAGGGTTTAGAGGGGCCTGCCCCTTTGAGCTTTAATAAATCTTTTGAGGTTTTAGATGAGGGTTCCTTCTGTAGGCTCTCGACCGTCCAAGCCTCCTGATTTGTTTAACAATAACTTTTTTCTTTGTTTAACAAGGATTGAGAACGGGGAGAGACGGGCTGAGAAGCCCGTTATCTCAACAGCGTCACCCACTTATGGTAAAAGTTTATATTCTATTTTTACTCGTCATTCTTCGAGCTGCTGTGCCTGAGAGGAAGATTGAGCTTAAGGATATACTCATCCTATTTGATAGGGAGTCCGGGATCTCGATATTCCCGAACCTTAGGGGCTATGATGACCCGGTTAGCGATGTCGAGTGGGTTCTGGAGAGGAACCCCAGCTCGAAGGGCTTCATCCTTAGGCCGATAGTCTGCGATGGTAGGTATGGCTTATGGATCGGCGAGTTCACAGGCTACGGTAATGAGGTGACCAGGCATGAGGAGACCTACGATAGGGAGGCTTCAAGGATCAGCAGGCTCATCATGAAGTACTCATCCCACGAGATAACGGAGAGGAAGCTCATCGAGATGTTATCGATCGACGCCTTGAAGAGGAGGTTAAAAAGCGATATAATCAGGGGCTTCAAGTATTACACATGCCCAAGGGAGCGGTTCTACCAGAGCTGCGGAGAGGTTGGGAGGATATATAGGGAGCTGAAGGGGAGGTACGGGAAGGGGAGGAGGATATCCTACTCGTCGATAGCCGATGAGATAGCCGAGATGGTCAGGTGCGAGGACGTCGTCGTCTGCCCCCTAAAGGCCCCAAACGCCTTCGAGAGGATACATAACTTTGACAGGGCCTTGAAGAGCAGGGGTATTGGGGGGATAAAGTTCGTTAAACCCGGCATAATCGAGATACTGTGAACGATTCTATTAAGCGATTAACCGGAACTCTCACCCGTCTTTCGGCTCTCGACGCCTTCACCTGCCAGTTTCCTGGCGAGTTTTAGGGTCTCGTTTATCCTCCTCCAGTGGGAGCCGTGCCAGTATATCTGCCCACACTTGGTGCATATCCAGAACTCATCGTAGAAGCGGGATGTCGACTCAGGTATCCTATCGATGATCTCCTCCTTCTTGATCGGTCTTATCTTGGAGTTACATTTTGGACATCGTGAGATAGCTGTATCTATCTCGAGCCTTATCTTCAGGGTTTTAGCTAGCTCAGCCAGCTTCTCAGCTTCGTTTCTGCCCTTGATTAATAGCGCATTTAGACCTCGGTTCTTCGCCTTTTGATAGAGGTCTAGGTCTCTGGTTAATAGTATCCTTCCCTCTCTCCCTGCGATGGCTATCAACTCCTCATCGTTTAATGCGTTGTGGTATTCGACGTCGTACCCTAACATCCTGAGCCACCTCGTCAACTTGCCCAGCATACCGTCTACCAGAAACCTCAACCTAACCCACCCATCCGCCTTATTATAACTCCAACCCCAGGCTTCGCCACGATCTCACCATCATCCATTACAAGTCGTCCATTAACGAAGGTCTTGACTGGTTTACCCCTAACCTCCCAGCCATCGAAGGGTGAGAACTTAGCCTTCGAGAGGAAGCTTGAGGAGTCTATCTTAAACCTTCGCTTCATATCAACCACGACTAGATCTGCGTATCCCCCCTCTGAGATCCTGCCTCTACCGGTGATCCCGAATACCATGGCGGGCCTCTCGGAGGTTAACCGAACCAGGGATTGGAGGGTCAATCGGCCCCTATATACCTCTGTTAGGAGGAGTGGAAGCGTGGTCTCAAGGCCGGGTATACCAGTCTTTACATCCCAGATCGAGCTTCCACTCTTCTCCTCAAGTGTGTGGGGCGCGTGGTCTGAGGCCACAATATCGATTACACCCCTATGGAGGGCTCTCCATAACCCCTTCACATCACCCTCAGACCTAAGAGGTGGATCCATCAACGCCAGACCGCCCAGCCGTTTGGCGTACTCTGATGTTAGAAGTAGGTGGTGCGGTGTAACTTCACATGTGACTGGTAGCCCCCTGCTCTTCATCTCGGATACAGCCTCCACGCCGGCTGAGGAGCTTAGGTGGCATATATGGACCTTCGCTTTCGTCTTCTCCGTCAACCTCGCGACTTCTCTTATGGCTTTAACCTCGGCTTCTGGCGTATGGACCTCTAGGTATGCCTCTGGATCGTTTCTCCCAAGATTCCTCATGGCCTCAACGCCAGCCTCTATCATTTTTATATCTTCGGCGTGGATGGCTACTGAGACTCCGAACCTCGCTGTTTCTCTGAAGGCTTCGTTCAACGCCTCCCTGTCTGTTGGGTCTACTCCGCCTATCCGCCTCACCATGTAGAGTTTGAAGGCCACAGCTCCGCCCTCGGTTATTATCTTCCCTATCTCCCCCACATTCTTCGGGAAGGCTGAGTAGAAGGCTGTATTTACCAGTATGCGCCCCTCAGCTATCCTCATCCTCTCCCTAAGGCTGTTTAGGCTCATCGTGGTCGGTTCGTTATTCGGCATGTCCATCACGAGGGTTATGCCACCGTTGGCCGCCGCAGCGGTCCCTGTGTAGAAGTCCTCCTTGTAGGATAGCCCCTGATCTCTCAGGTGGACGTGAACATCTATCAAGCCCGGTAGGATGAGCCTACCTTCTACGTCTATCTTCTCCGAACCCTCCGGGAGGTTTGGGGTTTTAGCTATCTTGGTGATCCTTCCCCCATCGATCGCTAGGCCTGCCTCGACTATCCTCCCCCTTAGGTATAGCTTGGCATTCTCCAATACCGTATCTACGGTCAAGTGTGGATTCGCCCATATAATGTTGGGGATTTAGGATGATAAAGTTTGATCTTGTAGGGGGTTGAGAAGGAGGGGTTCAGCTGGTATCGGCTGGTTTTTTATGGTTGGTACTCCCTCTTGGCCTCTTCAAGTTCTATCCTGCAGTCCTCGCAGAGGAAGTTTCCCTCAACCTCTACGAGGTCGTCTGACCACCTACCGCAGTTGTCGCAGTATCCGGCTGAGGGCGGGTTCTCAACCTCCTCCAGTTCGCTTTCCTCTATCCTAGCCTTCTCCTGTATTATCTCTATAAGCTCGGGTGTGACCGCGAGTATATCCTTGCTTGAGATTATCCCTATGAGGGCCCCTTTGTATATCACACCCAGCCTCCTTATGTTTAAGTTGCTCATCCTCCTAGCGGCCTCACTCAACGTCTCATCCGGGCTTATGGTTATGAGGGGCGCCGTCATTATATCCTTCGCCGTTATCTCGCTTGGTTTGATATCCTTCGCCACAACCCTCGTCACTATATCCCTCTCGGTTATTATCCCTATAGGCTTCTCCCCAGCGGTCGTTACGATGAGGCAGCCTATGTTATGTTTATCCATCAGCTGCGCCGCCCTGTCAATCCTCTCATCCTCACGTATCGTTATGGCTGGGCTGCTCATGACATCCTTGACGAGCATCCGTGACCTTATCCCTAGTTCAGACATCCCCGCCCACGCTCAAGCGATATGAGGAACCATCTAGTAATTAAAATTTTTCCATCAACATCTCCGGGCTTCGGTGATCGCAGTAGTTGGTGTTGAGCGAGGATATAGATTTAAGTGGTTAGGGCAATCTCTAAGATGGGGCTGACGTAGATGAAGGTTATGGTTTGCGGTAAGGGTGGGGTTGGCAAGACAGCTCTCACCATACTCATGGCGAGGATCCTATCCGAACGGCTTAAAGTCTACATAGTCGACTCTGATGAATCGAATATGCTACTACCGACCCTGATGGGTGTACCCCAGCCGAGGGCGTTGGTCGAGTATATTGGAGGCAAGAGGGATGAGGAGGAATTTGAGAGGTTAAGGTTCGATATAGCGAAGGCCCTGGCTAGGGCAAGGGAGGGGATCAGAATAGACCTCCTCCCAGAGGAGTACTTCTCCAGATCCGAGGAAGGCATAACCCTCACCGTCATAGGTAAGGTTAGGAAGTATGGTGAGGGGTGCGCCTGCCCCTTCAACATACTTACCAAGATACTGCTGGAGAACCTAGCTCTAAAGCCGGGTGAGATCGTCCTAGTGGATACGGACGCCGGGATCGAGCATATTGGGAGGGGGATCGAGGAGGCTTGCGACGGCATAATAGCGATCGTAGACCCCACCGTCGAATCGCTGGAGCTGGCCATCCTGTTAAGGGAGGTGGCTTTAAAACTCGGTAGGAGGTTCTGGGTTGTAGCGAACAAGATCACCAAGGAGGTTGAGGAGCCGTTGATGGAGGAGGCTGAGAGGATGGGTCTGAGGATAGATGGGGCTGTGAGGTTTGATAGGCAGCTATACCTCTCATGCTTGAGGAGGGAACCCATAAAGGCCGAGGTTGCACTGGCCGACTTGAGGGGGATACTCAACCACCTAAAACTCGGAGGAGACGCTTAAGAAAAATTATAAACTCCCTAAACTCCCACCTCCATAGATGGTTGGAGGGAACCGGACTTAAAGGTCTACATCATGACCGACCTTGAGGGGGTGGCTGGCGTCATAAACTTCGATGACTACGCAACCCCTGAGGGTAGGTATACGAGACCTGAGAAACCGGGGGGCGCCGGGTAGGATAGCCCGTGTCAAGTCGGATGATCTGTTGGAGCTTCTACGTAAGCTTGGGAGGCATGAACCGATCAAGTGACCGTCTGGTGTGATGAAACTATTTTAAAGGGTGTGTTGATTAGGATATTATCCCTTGTCGCTGGCTATTTGGGGGTGTAGGAGATTATGGATGAGATACTCAGATTAGAAGGGAGGGTTCAACTCCATAACGCGGTTATGGTTATAGGCCTTGATGGTTGGGGTAACGCTGGTAGAGTCTCAACCTTCACGGTTAGGTATCTCGCCGATAAGTTGGGTGCGAGAAAGCTTGGGGAGATCCCCTCCGAGAGGTTCCATAACTACCAGATCGAGAGGCCGATGGTCTCCATAAGGAGGGGGGTGATAGAGTCCTACACCCCGCCGAGGAATGAGATATTCTACTGGAAGGATGAGAGGGGTAGGGTGGACTTGCTCCTACTCCTAGGCTCGGAACCTCACCTAAACTGGCCATGCTACACAAAGGCCATATTAAAGCTGGCTGAGGAGATGGATGTCAGGCGCATCTACACGATAGGTGGGTACTTGGCTGATATCCACTACGAGGATGAGACCCCGATAACCGCATCAACGAATAATAAGGAGCTTATAGGGGAGCTTAAGGAGGCTAGGGTTGAACTCACAAACTACAGGGGGCCGACGAGCGTCTACAGCGAGATACTCTGGCAGGCTAGGGCTAGGGGCTTAGACGTTATCAGCCTTTGGTGCGCAGTCCCGATCTACGTGGGCGGTTTCTACCCTAAGGCTGCCTACCACATGCTCCAGAAGATCAAGATGATGATAGGGTTAGATATCGACCTCGGGGATATCAGGAAGAGGGCTGAATCCTTCGAGGCGCAGTTCGAGAGGGAAGCCATGGACCAACCTGAGCTTCGTAGGTTGATCGAGAGGATGAGGAGGAGCCGCGGCTTAGAGAAGGGGCCGACGTACATGGTCTAGCCGGATGCTGTTAGCTAGCCGGCTTCATCGCCAGGGTATGGAAACCTATTTCTACCCATAACCAGAACTCTCT
>QMYL01000015.1 GCA_003662645.1 Candidatus Bathyarchaeota archaeon | reverse complement strand
TTATAGAACCCTGCGCATATACCCGGCGGGGTTGGCTCCCAAGATACCACAAGGTTACATCAACCTCATGGCTTCCGAATCCGTATAGAACCCAGCCGCCGGCAACCGCAAGCTTGTTGGCCCACGTAACTGGTGGAGACCTTGAGTACTGGAGCCTCCTAGCTTTTAAGCTTGAGGTTTGAAGCCGGTTTAAGAAGGGGTCTGGAGGACGCGCCGCCATCACTTCTCTATAAGGTCGATCAGACTAGCCTGCCCCGCTCCGGTCAGCCTCCACAGGTATGGCCTCTTCCCCTCACGGGTTGTTATATGTTCATCCTCCAAGAGGTGTAGGTGGTGTAGGGCTACGCTGTAAGTTAGCCCGGTCATCCTCGCTATATCCTTAGCTGTTAAGGCCTTACCCCTCTCCAGAAGCGAGATTATCTTGGTTCGGCTGGCCAACCCACGGCGGCGGTTCCTCCTTAAGGCCAAGAAAGCCCTAGGATGGTAGGCTGAACCCGACAAGGTTCAAATTCTCCCCATTCCAAGAAATTATTAACGAATAGTTGTTAATAAGATATGCTGAGGGAATCCGTGATCCACCATTAATTTTACAGGTGGCGGCTCCATCTCAAGTGTAGCGATAGCGATAGGTATAAAGTACGGGAGGACCAGTCCAGAGGAGAACCCCCAACCCATCTGGGATATGGTCGATAAGTACGTGGCTGAGTTCAGGGAGAGGTTCGGCCATGTCAACTGTAGACAGCTAACCGGTTTGGACCTGAAGACTAGGGAGGGATTGAGGGAGTACTTCGCTAGGGTTCACGGACTACACCTGCGTTGCACGGCTGAGGTTCGCAGTTGAGAAAGCCCTCGAGATACTCAAAGAATGACTGAAGGATGATCCACGATCTTCCCAAATGTTGAATGAGCAGATGTAGGCATGGTCCACATGAAGATAGACCTGAAGGAGCTCATCAAGTACATAAGTAGGGTTACGGGTTTCGATGAGAGGGATATCAAGGAGGTTCTCGAGGCGGAGAGGGAGTTCCTCATTGAGAAGGGTATAAGAGACGAGGATGGGGGATGAGGGTCAGCCGCTTTTTATATCTACCACCGGGGTTCCATCGAGGGCGTCTAAGCCCTCAACATACAGCTTGTTTCCCTCCCTCCTCAAAAGCCTAACTCTGGTCAATCCGATCGGGTTAGGCCTCATCGGACTCCTCAAGGCGAAGACCCCGGTTAGCGGCCTACTTCTGTCACCCCTCGGGTGGACCTTCAGAACTTTCCTATCCTCCTCGCTTAGCCTATCCATCCAGTAGAGTACGTATATGTAGTCCAGCCTCTCTATCCCATCCAAGCCCTCCGCGTATTCTGGGTTTATAGATATAACCATCAAGTCCCTCTTCTCGGTTTTGCGGGCCACCCCTATCGGGTGAAGCTCGATCCTTAACCCTTTCTTCTTCATATTCCCCTCCTCCGGATAACTTGGAAATCGAGACCTAACGGCTGCATATCTCATCGATTATCTCCGAGACCCTCCTCACCCTCCCTTCATCAGCTGGCGGTGGGAGTTCATCCGAGATGCCGAGCACAAGGTTATCATGGAACATCGATATTATCCTCCTCACGAACTTGTCGAACTTGCTCAGGCTTACGGCTTCCGGCATGAAGTATATAAATGGTATGCCGTCTATGAGGATCATCTCGTCTCCTAGGGCTCTCTTTATCTCTTCTAAGGTCATATCCCCAACTGGTCTCGGAGTTAGGGCTTCCACCCCGTCAAGCCCAGTCTCCTTCAGGAGTGGCAGGAGCGGTTTAGCCCACCCATCTATATGGATATGCACGAACTTGTTGTGTTTATGCAGGTAGTCGCTTCTCTCCTGGTAGTAGGGTAGGCAGTACTTCTCGAAGAGCCTTGGGGAGGTTATCCTCACATCTATATTCTCTCCGAGGTTGAATATCCTGATCGGCGTCTGAGCCATAACTTCATAGAACCGGTCGTTCGACCGCTTTATATCCTCCATCAAACCCTCAACCTCGGTTCGATGGCGGAATAGGAGCCTTATGGTTCCCTCAATACCAGCGTAGTTTATCATCAACCTCTGAAGCGGCGTTCTGGGGAAGAAGTAGGAGAGGATGCCCCAGCCGCCAAGTTCACGTCTCATCCTCTCATAGGTCTCACGGTTAAACCTGACCTCCACATTCTCCAGTAGGTACCTCAAGGGCTTGAAGTCCTCTAAACCCTTAACCGGATACTCGACGATCCTCGATGAGAAACCCCACTCATCTCTCTTGGATATCTGCCTCAACTCGCCAGCCGGTGTCTCTATTTTGGTTATGATGAGCCTACCCCTCTCCTCAGTTTTGAACTTCACATCCCCACCGTAAGTTACCTCGACGAAGCTATCGACGAAGTATCCGGAGTAGCACCTCCAGCTAGCTCCCCACTCACGGCAGACATCGAGGATGCTCAATCCCCTATACTTGGGTGGGAGAGTTCCCATCGCTTTATTGACGAGATACCAGAACTCAGGTCTGATGTTCCATGGCACCCTATCCCTTGACCTCCCCTCGAATACAGCCAATATTCTCTCTTCAGGCTTCATCACCTACTCACCTAGGGAGTTTATCGTCCATCGGGTTCTCCACTTCAAGCTCACCGCCTAACAGTATACATCACACGAGGTTAAAGGTTACCATGATAGTTTGGTAGCTACAGCCGGAACTTAAGGAGTTATATACCCCTCCGTTCATCTTAAAGAGACAGGCTAACTTAACCGAGAAAGGCTATTATGTTGGAATAACTGGTTCTATCAAGGATGTTAAAAATGGAATTGACCTAAACCGTAGATCCAAAATATTTATCTTTTCAAGGGGCTCATCCGCAAACATAAAAAAAGGCGTAATGATGAATAGAGACAAAATGAAAGATTATCCAGGAGTTCTTGAATCTTTACTGAGAGATATAACACAACAATTAAGAACTCCAGGAAAACCATCAAGCAGATAACCTATTCGGTCAGCATCATTGAATGTTGTTGAAATGGGTTTTCTACTTTGATATGCTCCTATCTCCCCTTCTTAAAGGCGTTATCTGGAGACTTAAAGCTTATGTTACAGAGTAGAATAAACAGCGAGACAGTAGAGTTTACAATTTTTCCAGCTCATTTATACGGTTGAATGTCGTGGGATCTTTGTAAGAAAGATTATTAGAGAACCCTCCGATTAGTATTTATTTGATGCTAACCGGCTGGTGAGCTAAACCGATGGAAGGCTTCGTGGATGTATCCCGTATACTCTCAGGGAGCCTAGAGGGGGAGCATGTCAAGATAAGGGGATGGCTACATAATAAGAGGTCGAGCGGGGGCATACACTTCCTACTGATAAGAGACGGAACTGGGATAATACAGTGCACCATGAAGAAGGATAAGGCTGACCCAGACGAGTTCGAACTTGTAAAACGGCTAACCCAGGAGTCCACCCTAGAGTTGGAGGGGATTGTGAGGAGGGATCCGAGAGCCCCAGATGGATACGAGATAGCTGTTGAGAGGGTTAAGGTTGTCCACATGGCCGAGGAGGGCTTCCCAATAGCGAAGAAATACCATGGGCCGGACTTCCTCCTGAACAACCGCCACCTATGGATAAGGAGCAAGAAGATGCAGACGATACTAAGGATAAGGTCCAAATTCCTGGAGGCAGCTAGGGAATGGTTCAGGATGAACGAGTATACGGAGTTCCACGCTCCAATACTCATAACGGCAGCCTGCGAGGGAGGCTCAACCCTCTTCAACGTAAAGTACTTCGATATGGACGCCTACCTGACCCAGAGCTGGCAGCTATACGCCGAGGCTGCGATAGCGAGCCTAGGTAAGATTTATACGATAGCCCCATCCTTCAGGGCTGAGAAGTCTAGGACGAGGCGCCACCTAACCGAGTATTGGCACCTAGAGGTTGAGATACCATGGTGTGATCTAAACTGTATAATGAAGGTTGAGGAGGAATTGTTAACCCACATCTGCCACAGGTTGGCTGAGGAGATGCCGAAGGAACTTGAGCACTTCGGTAGATCGCCGAATGATCTGCTCAAGGTTGAACCGCCATTCGAGAGGATAACCTACGATGAGGCCGTTGAGATACTCAGGGGAGACGGCATAGACTTCGAGTGGGGTGACGACCTAGGCTGGATCGAGGAGAAGCACCTAACGATGAAGTATGATAAACCCTTCTTCATAACTCACTACCCAAGGGGTGTGAAGGCCTTCTACCACAAGCCAGACCCGAAACGGCCGGAGGTAACGCTCTCAGTCGACATGATGGCGCCGGAGGGATACGGCGAGATAACGGGCGGCGGGCAGAGGATCGACGACGTAAACGAGCTCCTAGAGAGGATAAAGGAGGAGAACCTAGACCCGGATGATTATGAGTGGTACATAGACCTCAGGAGGTACGGCTCGGTACCCCACTCAGGCTTCGGATTGGGGGTTGAGAGAACCATAGCGTGGATATGCAAACTCGACCACATAAGGGACGCAATAGCATTCCCAAGGTTAATAAATAGAGTATACCCATAATTGAGGAGTAACCGAACAAGGTAAGAGGGATAGCTAACCTTGACTTCTAGCGGAACCATTGGACGTATAACGCTCAGATGGAACTCACTTAGGGGAGCCCTAGCGGTCTCCCTATACCTCCTACTGGCCCTGACCATCGAGTATGCCATAGTCCTCTCATTCCTGAATCTTGGATTAAGCGAGACCACGCCCATAAGGCTGAGCCTCAACATACCAGGTATAGACATAACCATCACCCTAAAGGTCAGCCTAATATTCCACCTCATCCCGGTTGGGGTAGTCATAACGATGCTCGCCAGCTGGATACACCTCACCAAGTGTATAGTGAGGCGGCCCCCGAAGAAGGCTGCGAGGCCTGTTGAGCGGAGGACGAAGAGGGTTAGGGGGAGGAAGGCCTTGGGGGAGAGGCGTAGCCCCACCGGATTCATGAACCGCATTATGGTTCTCACAGGGTTAGATAAGCTTTCAAGATGGGTTGTGAATATGCCCTTCCTAAGGGTTACGGCCGGAGGAGCCATAATCACGATCTCGGTCTTCCTCCTATCGACAGCTGGCTTATACCTTCTCTTATACCCAAACTCCATCTACGAGGCCGTCTTGGGCTTCTATAGGGATAACCCATCGCTCCTCACGTTCATTTATGGAACGAGCGAGTCATTTAAGGGCCTAACCCAAACGTTGTCCTTAAGCGAGGTCTTAACGAGCCTAGCGTTAAGTTTCAGGGGGGCGGTGGGTGCCTCGCTCTCGCCGACGCTCACCGTCATAGCGGGCCTAGACACCCTCTCGAAGTATCTCCTATGCCAGAATATGGCGGCCTGGATATCAGCCCTCTCATCCATCCTTTATGGACGCTACGGAACTAGATGACCAGTCAAAAACTCCGCAATTTGGTAAGTTATTAATCTATCTTCACTCCCATTAAATGCTTGAGGAAAGGGACAGGCTTGGAACCCGTGAAGGTAGGCGTAATCGGATGCGGAACGGTTGCGGAGACGTGTCACCTCCCAGCCGCCGTACAAATCCCCGAGTTGAGAATAGAGGCCTTAGCGGACATAAACGAGGAGAACGCTGGAAGTCTAGCTTCAAAGTTTGATCTAGATGATCCCCTTATCTATACGGATTATCGCCGCCTATTGAGGGAGGCAGATGTTGATGCCGTATGGATTTTAACTCCCCCAAAGCTCCATGCGAGGATGGTTATAGACTCCCTAAACCAGGGGAAGCACGTTCTGTGCGAGAAGCCCCTAGCAACCACACTGGAGGAATCGGAAGCCATAAAGAAGGCTCTGAGAAAGCTTGGGGAGAACGGAGAACATCGGATTCTCATGCCGGCGCACAATTTCATATTCACACCCTGCTATGGACGGGCTCACAAGTTACTGGAAGAGGGGGCGATAGGGAGGCTGAATAGGATAACCGGATACATAACGACCAACCTATCCTTCTACAAAGCCAAGACGGACTTCAGGATGCAGGCCAAGGGAGGAGTCATAGAGGATATACTCCCACACCTCATGTACCTCTCACAGGACATAGCCGGACCGCTGACTGAGGTTTCATCCCTAAACCCTAGGGTCAGAGGTCGATCCATAATCCACGATGTTGAGGTGGACGTGAAGCTGAGGGGTTTAGAGGGTGAGGTTGAGGCTTCACTCTCAGCCGCCTGGTCAAGCTTTGTTCCAACCCTGAAACTTGAGCTCATGGGAGAGCGTGGTCGGATATCGATGGACCTCCTCAGGACGCCCTACAACCTAACCATGGAGAGGGGCGACGGCGAGGTTGAGAAGTACAGGATGGGTAGACGTATACTCCAATACCTCGATGTCTTCAGGGGGAGGCATCCATCCTACCTGAATGAGCATAAACACTTCATAAACCTTGTGAGGGGAGAGTGCAACCCTAGGGTAACGGTTGAGGATGGCCTCAACTTGGTCACGATGCTGAATAAGGTATTGAGTAAGCTCGATGAGGGGGTTCACCTCCAGAGGGGGAGGGAGGTCGTATCTATAGTTCGGGTGGAGGACAACCTCATTGATGAAGCCGTTAGGAGGGCGATAAAGTACGTTGGCGGTTTTAGGTTTAGGAGGAACGCCAAGGTGGTGGTTAAGCCTAATGTCTGCTTCAAACGGAACACGGACAACATGATAATCACGGACCCGAGGGTTTTGGGGTCTGTTCTATCGCTCCTCAGGGAGAGGACTAACCGAATACTAGTCGTTGAGTCGGATAACAACTCCGGTAGGGGGGACATTAGGGTTAAGAAGACAGGCGTAATGGATGTTATCGAGGATCACGGAGCGGAGTTCATAAACCTGAGCGATGACGAATACGAGGAGCACAATGTCTCAGATGTGACGATCAAGATACCGAAGACCATCCTGGAGGCCGAGTACCTCGTAAATATGCCAAAGATTAAGACGTGCAACATAGCCAACATGATCATAAGCATCTCGATGAAGAACATGTTCGGGATACTCTCTGACAAGAAGAAGATGCGCCTACACAAGAGGCTGGTGGAGGTCCTACTCTACATAAATAAGAGGATACGCCAAGACTTGATAATTGTAGATGGCGTCGTCGCGATGGAGGGTCTCGGCCCCGTCTGGGGCAGCCCGGTCAACCTAAACCTCATAGTCTCAGGTTTGAACCCGGTCTCGGTGGATGCGGTCTGCTGCAACATCATGGGGATAAACCCCTACTCCGTTGAGGTCCTCTGGAGGGCCTATCGAGACGGTATGGGCCAGATAGATATTGAGAAGATCACGGTCCTAGGTGAGGACATGAACGACGTCAAGAGACGCTTTGCATACCCAACATTCATAACGAAGAATGTGGTTGGAGCCATAAGGACAGCCCTCAAAACCTACCTATAAAATTGAAACGGAGGGTAACTAAAACCCATAACGTATATGAAAAGTAACCATGAAGAGGGTTCAGTTATGGCAAGGCTGGTCCGCGTAGCCTCCGTATCATTCTCCGGAACGGGTGGAGGATCAACCAGCGAGGTCTTAGAGAGAAACCTAAAAGCCATGGTGAAACTTCTGAAGAGAGCCATCCTGGATGAGCCGGATATAATCTGCTTCCCAGAATGCTCCCCGATGCTTGGATTACCAAACGAGAAGATGGTTGAGGCCGCTCAGGATAGGGATGGAAGGGTCTTCCGCACGATGGCTGAGCTTGCTGAGGAGGGTGAAACCTACATTGTATGCCCGATGATGGAGAGGGTCGGCGACAAGGTCTATAACTCAGCCGTCCTGATAGGTAGGGGTGGAGAATACATCGGCAGTTACCACAAGATTCATCCGACGATAGGTGAGATCGAGGCAGGTGTATCCCCAGGCGTAGAACCTAAGACCTTCAAGCTGGACTTCGGAACGGTTGGGTTCGCCATTTGCTTCGACCTGAACTTCGAGGATGTTGTTAAGGGCCTAACCAAGAATGGAGCGGAACTCGTATTCTTCCCCTCCATGTATCCAAGCGGATTGCAGTTGAAGATATGGGCCTTCAATTACGGAATCTATATGGTTTCAGCCTACACTGGCGAGGGAAGCATGATAGTCGACCCGCTCGGGAGGGTGCTAGCCACATCGAGCGCATACTCAACGATAATATCCAAGACCATAAACCTAGATTATGAAGTATTCCACCTGGATTACAACCATACCAAGTTTGAGGATATGAAGAGGAAGTACGGTTCAGGGATCGAACTCGACGTGATCAGGCCGGAAGCCACCTTCATGTTAACCTCAAACTTAAAGGATGTGACGGTTAAAGATTTAATAAGGGAGTTTGGGCTGGAGACGAGGAAGGAGTACTTCAAGAGGGCGTTGAGGGTTAGGACGAAGGCTCTAAAAACCCAAGATTAACATAGCGTGAGGTTGACGCCTTTCATCGCCTCCTCGACGGCTTCGCTGCCGATGGATCTACTGGCCACACCATTGGTGAGGATGTTCAGATTAAAAGAACTAGGAAGTGGGGGTCCATTATGGGGGTTACCATCAACCACTATACCTCATGTTTTTACTTCTCTGAGAGCATCCCTATCAGCGGTGAGTACCTTGATATCCTCCCTCTCATTCAAGGTTGTTGTAATTACTGATAACCCGTTTGAGTTTCGGTACGTGTCTTCCGTTAGGTTTCAATCTGAATAACACCCTGGTGGGTAATTAAACGTTAACGGTCTAGGATTTATGCTCGTCTCTGAGTTAGGGTTATATCCTAAGACATATTAATCATCATTACCCTAAAACTATCAAAGTTTGTCACTTGGAGGTGTTGGTTTGCTAATAGAGGTCAGATGGCATGGCAGGGGCGGACAGGGAATTGTAACCGTAAGCCGGTTACTCGCACATGCAGCCCTACTGGATGGAAAGTATGTCCAAGCCTTCCCGGAGTTTGGACCTGAGAGGAGGGGGGCACCGGTCAACGGATACACGAGGATCTCAGATGAGCCAATAGTCATCCACAGCCACATATACACCCCAAACATAGTCGTCATAGTGGACCCAACATTGCTCGGGAAGATAGACGTGACCAGAGGCCTGGTTGAAGGTGGAACCGTAGTGGCCCACTCAGAGAAAAAGCCCGAAGATCTGAGGAAGGAGCTCGGCGTCGAGAAGGCCAGCGTATACACGGTGAATGCAGCCCGTATAGCCCTCGACATACTGGGCAAGCCTATCTACAACACAGCCATGCTTGGCGCCTTGATAAGGGCTGTACCACTAGTATCCATGGAATCCCTGGTAAAGGTCATCAAGGAGAGGTTCCCTGGGGCCATAGGGGAGAAGAACGTCGCCGTTATAAAAAGAGCCTATGAAGAGGTGCGCGGAGTTGAGTGAGAGCGGTAAGTTGGGTTGGAGATCCATACCGATAGCCGGGATACTTATAGAACCAGGTTCAGCCATGAAGTATAAGACCGGGGACTGGAGAGCCTTCAGGCCGATAATAGATAAGGAGAAGTGCATAAACTGCCTCCTATGCTGGATATACTGTCCGGATGGGGCCATAATAAGGGAAGAGAATAACGTGGCGGTGGATTACGACTACTGCAAGGGATGCGGTATATGCGCCAACGAATGTCCCGTCAAGGCCATAACCATGGTGGAGGAGAGGAGGTAGATGGGCAGGATTATAGGTTTAACGGGGGATGAGGCTATAGCCTACGCCGTTAAGCAGTCTAACGTAGACGTGGTTGCAGCCTATCCGATCACGCCGCAGACGATCATAGTTGAAGCCTTCAGCGAGTACGTACACAACGGAGAGGTAGATACGGAGTTCGTCTGCGTCGAATCTGAACACTCAGCCATGTCAGCCTGCATAGGCGCGAGCCTAACGGGCGCCAGAGTCTTCACAGCAACGGCGAGCCAGGGGCTAGCCTTAATGCACGAGATGCTCTACATAGCCTCCGGCCTCAGATGCCCGATCGTGATGGGCGTAGTGAACAGAGCGTTGTCAGCTCCAATAAACATCCACGGTGACCACTCGGATATGATGGGCTCTAGGGATTGCGGCTGGATCCAGATCTACGCCGAGAACGCCCAGGAAGCCTACGACTGGGTTATACAAGCCTTCAAGATAGCTGAGGACCACGATGTCCTCTTAC
>QMYL01000014.1 GCA_003662645.1 Candidatus Bathyarchaeota archaeon | reverse complement strand
TATCGACACACGCCGCGTAGTCGGGCTTCACACCCTCCTTACCTTCCCTCAGGCCGGGGATCTCCCTGAACTGCCTCCTAACCTCCTCTATCATCCTGAAGGCGTTCTTGCTGACCCCCAGCATGACCATAGCTGAGAATAGACCTGGAACCACTATCCCAACGAATGTTCCAGCTAGGACCAGCGGGTTCATCAGGGCGAAATCTATCGTGCGGTTTACGTAGGATTGGGCTATCTCACGGTATGATGCGAGGAGTGTGAGGACTGTCAGCCCAGCCGCACCTATGGCGAAGCCCTTCGTTATGGCTTTAGCCGTGTTGCCCGCCGCGTCAAGCCTGTCACATATCTCTATTACCTCCTCGCTCAGACCGGATTGCTCGGCTATACCCTTCGCGTTGTCGACTATTGGCCCATAGGCATCGCCAGCGATTATCATCCCAACTATAGCTAGCATACCCAACGCGCTCATTCCAACCCCATAGAAGCCGTACAATGCGTAGGCTAGGAAGGAGGCTATAGCTATGCCGAAGAGGGGTGGGAGGACGCTTATCAACCCGTAGGAGAAACCGGTTATTATGTTTATGGCCGCCCCAGTCTTTGAGGCCTCAGCCGTCCTCTTCGCTGGAGCTCTATCTATAGATGTGAAGTAGTCGGTGGTCACCCCTATTATGACCCCTGAGACCAAGCCGACCATGGCGGCGCCCCATATCCTCATGTCGTACTTCATGTACATCGACACCGCGTAGGTTAAGGCTGCGAAGAGTACGCACGTTAGGTAGGTTCCCCGATTCAAGGCCTTGCCTGGGTTACCCCTCTTCCCAACCCTGACGAGGAGAACGCCTATAACCGAGGCTATTATGCCCAGACCAGCGAAGATTAGGGGTATATGCATCTCCCTCGTTCCCATCGAACTTCCCAGTATCATCACGGCGACTATGCTCGCTACGTAGGAGTCGAAGAGGTCGGAGCCCATACCGGCTACATCGCCGACGTTATCCCCAACGTTATCAGCTATCACAGCCGGGTTCCTCGGGTCATCCTCAGGGATCCCAAGCTCAACCTTACCGACGAGGTCAGCCCCTATATCGGCGGTCTTAGTGTATATACCACCACCAGCCTTGGCGAAGAGGGCCATCGCGCTAGCCCCAAAGCTGAAGGCCAGAACCATCTCAGGGTCTCGGGTGAGGGCGTAGGATACGCTTATCCCAAGAACGGCGAAGCCGACAACCGACAGGCCCATAACAGCCCCGCCGCGGAAAGCTATGGGGAAGGAACGGTCCAGGCCTTCCCTGGCTGCGTTGGCCGTCCTGACGTTGGCTCTTAATGCGACCTCCATGCCGAAGAAGCCGGCTAGGGCTGAACAGATGGAGCCGAAGATGTATAGGGGTCCCATGAGCGGGTTTATGAAGATGGCGAGGGCTATGGACATGGCTACCACGAAGTATGCGAGGGCTATGAACTCCCTCTTCAGAAAGGCGTCCGCGCCCTCCTTTATTGCTGCAGCTATCTCCCTCAGCCTTTGGTTTCCGGCGTCCCTATTGTTGACGTAGGCGAATAGGGCTCCACCGGTAGCTATCGAGATTAAGGCTGATACCGGAGCTATAACCCAGTCGAACATCCTCCTCCACTCCACGTTACATCATCATATCATATCTGGACCATTCGCTTCTGCCCATCCTTGATCCTATTCCAGTTTAAATCCCTTAGTCTATCTAATAACGCTATTGGTTTTTAGGTCTTTTGTAACTCTTCAGAAATTTTTATCTTTCCCCATGTGCATAATGGTGACGCATAAACCGACGATGCAACGTAAAGGTTGGGATAAAACCACGAAATTGCGCGTAGGATTGATCGGTTGCGGCTCCATCGGAACGGTGATAGCAAAGGCCATAGACGACGGGAAGGTTGGGAACGTAGAACTGGTCATAGTCTATGACATAGTGAGGGAACACGCTGAGAGGCTTGTGAATAAACTATCGAAAAGACCGGTAATAGCGGGGAACGCCGACGAATTGATCAAGAGGAGAGATCTAAACCTGATCGTGGAGGCGGCCTCACAGGACGCCGTCAGACAATACGCGGAGAAAGTCCTAGAAGAGGGGAAGGACCTTATGGTCATGAGCACCGGCGCACTCCTCGACGAGGAACTCCTCAACCATATACTGAAACTGGCCGAGGAGGAGGGGAGGAAGATATACCTACCATCCGGGGCCATTGTTGGGCTGGACAACGTCAAGTCCGCAGCGGTCGGTAAGGTGTACGAGGTAACTTTAACGACGATAAAGCCTCTTAAGAGCTTTGAAGACACCGACTTCATAAAGGAGAGGGGGATCAACCTGAGATCCATAAGGGAACCCCTAACGCTCTATGAGGGTGCTGCAAGGGAAGCTGTGAAGCTCTTCCCGAAGAACGTAAACGTCGCGGCTTCCCTTAGCCTAGCCGGGATAGGCGCGGATAAGACGAGGGTTAGGATAGTAGCTGACCCGAATGTTAGGGAGATAAGCCATGAGATCCACGTGAGGGGTGAGTTCGGCGAGTTCATGACGAAGACCATAAATAGGCCGTTCCCGGATAATCCTAGAACGAGTTATATAGCGGCCCTATCAGCCATAGCTACCCTCAAGAAGATAGCTGGAAGCCTCGTTGTTGGAACATAACACAACGGTCAAACCCGAAACTAAGATTAATTAATCGATTCTTCACTCATACTAAACATAAAACCATATCAGGTTGATGGAGACCCTAGACTTGAATGTCGATATCCAGAAGGCAATACTACAAGATATGCTCATGCGGTTCTTAAGCGAAGACGTCGGAATGGAAGATATAACCACGAGGGCCGTTATCCCGGAAGGAACCGAAGCGAGAGCCCAAGTTATAGTTAAGGAGAGGGCTGTGGTGGCTGGTGTAGAGGAGATCAGGCTCCTATTCGAGATGCTTGGATTGAAGGTTAGAAGAGCCCTAAGGGACGGTGTTGAGGTTGAACCCGGCACAACCATAATGGAAGTCTCAGGCGACGCGAGAACCATATTAACAGCCGAAAGGACGGCTCTCAACATACTCATGAGGATGAGCGGGATAGCGACGGCGACCAGAAGGCTCGTCGAAAAGGTTAGAGAGGCCGGACTAAAGACAAAGATAGCGGCGACTAGGAAGACAGCTCCAGGCTTGAGGTACCTAGACAAGAAGGCGGTTGAGGTTGGCGGTGGCGACCCACACCGCTTCAGACTGGACGACGCAGTTCTGATAAAAGATAACCATATCGCCATAGTCGGTGGGGTCGATGAGGCTGTAAGGAAGGCCCGCGAGTCCGTAAGCTTCGCCAAGAAGGTTGAAGTTGAGGTTAGAACCCTGGATGAAGCCCTTGAGGCGGCCCGTTCTGGGGCGGATATCATAATGCTCGATAACATGACCGTTGAGGATGTCGAGTCAACCCTGAGAATGCTGGAGAGGGAGGGGCTTAGAGACAAAGTCCTGATCGAGGTCTCAGGCGGGATAACGGAGGAGAACCTACTCCAATACGCCAAGCTTGAACCAGATATAATATCGGTCGGCTCCCTGACCCACTCAGTTAAGGCTGTGGACATAAGCCTCGAGGTATTGGGGGTTCAGGGTTAACTGTCACCCTCTATCCGGCCAGTTCCGTTATAACATCCCTCACAACCCTCGCTGGCGCTGTGGTTCTGAAGCCCCTAGCGTTGAAGTGGGTTGGGGTAGCCTGGAAACCCAGATCCCGAAGCTTATTCAACACTGCGCTTAAAGGCGGAACGGTCAGGTTAAACCTATCGGAGACCTTATCAGCGACGTAATAGGTGATGGGACCCTCGGCCTCCTCCCGGATAAGCGTCAACAAACGCACTATACGTCTACGGTTTCTTAGCTCCCTCCTAGAGGCTTCTAGGAGCATGGATCCGCAGAAGCCCTTATCAAAAAGCCTGCCGAGCCACAGAGGTCCAGCCACCTCAAGCCTAGAACCGCACTCCTCACATCGCTCATTAAGGCATGGAACCAGGCCTGGGTGAACCTCCCTGTGAAAGCATGAGAAGCAGTGCAGGATGTAACCCATCATCCGGAGGGTTCTATCCGCCTCCCTAGCGCCGTGGCTTATTAGGGCGTAGAGGCGGATGTAGTGGTCGGAGGCGTAACTGAAGGTCGGCATAACTCCTACGTCGTGCTTTGCGGCTGTCCTAGCCAGGCATCCGGTTAGGAGGCGGATGGCGATCTCGTGGCAGTACTCGGTGCTTAGGGATCTACCACCATACTTCCTCATGGATACATTTGGGTATACCCCGCATAGGGGGGCCATATCCGTCGCGGTTAAGGCTATTAACCCGCCATCCCTGAGCGCCCTTACAGCCGAATCTATGTAGGGGGATGGAGAGCCGAAGGGGTCTATATCGATGAAATCGAACCTCCTATGCGGTGCAGCATGTCTGCTCAGGAACAGGTTCGCATCTTCATTCGTGACCGTGACCTTTCCCTCCAGCCCGTTCAGGCTTATGTTATGCTTAGTCAGCTCAACCGCTAGGGGGTTCAAGTCGTTCAGTAGAACCCTTTCTACTCCCTCCACCTCCTTCGCAAACCTTATTCCTCTCACCCCACAGCCTGTTAGGGGCTCAGAGACTATGAGGCTCCTCCCGATCTTGTTCTGGTAGGTTTGGAGGGTTATCACGGCCAAGTCTCTATTGAGCTCCATAACGGGGTTGTAGAAGACCGGAGCCTTCGAAGGGGCATACTCGTAGGTCCCTCTCTTGTATGCTTCGAGTTTTGGCACTACTACCCTAACCTCGCCCTCTTCGACTATCTCTGTTGGAAAGCTGAAGCTCAACCGTACCATCCCAGAACTACTCTCTTTGCAGGCGGTCCCATTTCTTCACGGAAGGGTAAACCCTACTAAAGATATATCTTTTTACCCTACCATATTACAATTTTAATGGAGGAGGGTTATCCGGTTCCCGTCGCAACCTAAATGGGGATTGGAGGAACATACATTGAAGTTCATTGAGTTCGGTTGGAACGGCTTCAACTTCGAGATACCTGAGGATCTGCGTTTCACTAGGGAGGGAGGGGATGCGAAGACTGGGTATATGAGGTTCAGCTCCGATAGGCTACTCCTAGAGCTGAGGTGGCAGTCCTTTAAGGATAAGAAACCCAAAAAGGTGAAGCCCATCGAGGAGGTTGCCGACGATCTGCTGAAGAAGATAGAGAAATCCGTAAAGAGGAAGATACACGTAAAACGGAAGAGCACAACCTTCATAAATCAACATAACAGCTATTTCATGAGTTTGAAGACGAACTTCGATGAATCCATCTACCTCTGGTGCTGCGAAGAGAGCGGGAGGATAATAATCTGCCGTTTCATGCTCACCTCCCCAGACGAGGATGTCCGGGACACCGTGGAGAGGATGGTAAACTCCATGAAGTGCCACAGCGAGGGCTCTAACGTATGGTCCATAATGGGCTTCCGCTTCGAGGCTCCAAACACCTTCATGTTAACCGATAGGAAGATAACTCTTGGGAGGGCTCACATCCTACTCTCAGAGCAGAAGTTGACTCCCTTCACCGAGTCGAGGAGGGAGGTATTGGTGGAGTACTTCTCGATGGCGAATGTCCGTTTCAAGGACTATAAGAACCCTAAAAGGTGGTTCGAGAAGAACTACATGAAAGAGTTGAAGAGGAGGTATAGGGGTATAAAGTTTCAGGAGTCGAAGCCTAGGAGGTTCCGTGGACACATCGCATACCTCAGGAGGGGTGTGGCTGTAACGGGTTTAACAACGCGGAGAAGCTCACTCTACACAAACCTAACGTGGTATTGTTCAAACCTTAACAGAATCTACACATTAACCCTATCGTCGCATATATCCAGACCGGTCTTCTTAAAGAGAACCCTAGATGAGGATGCGTTCGAGAACTTCGTTAAGGAGGTAACCTCATCTGTTAGGTGCCACATCTAGCGTCAGGTCCCTTTCTGAACTATCCTCCTAAGCTCTTCGCAACGCGACTTGATGATCTTGTAGAGCTTCCCTCTAAGCTCCTCGCCGGATAAACCCTTCTCCCTGAGCAATCTGATCCTCTTCGCCAATTCAACATCGCCGAGGAAGTGAATCCATAACTCGAAGTCTCCACGCGCCGTATGGAACTCTATAGACTTTATATTTATGGTCTTTACCATCTCGCAGAATTGGGTTAGGCTCCTTGCCGATAAGCCGAGGGGGCTACCGATCTTTAAGTAGAAGTGGAAAGCCTTCTCAGGTGGAACCTCGCCGAGGATCCTCCTAGCCCCCTCCCCATCCACCCTTGGTAACCCTAATGCTGCCTTACCCTCATCTGTTAACGCGTAGAACCCCCTTCTCGGGGTCTCAACGTAGCCCATCATCCTCAAATTTAGGAGGTGCATATTTGCTGAGCGAGGTTTAACTCCCGCTCTCACCGATATCTCCTTCAGGGTTAGGGGTTTATCCGCCTCCCATAGAACCCTCAATATGTTAATTTTAGCCTGGCTTAGGGTTGGTATATTCTCATCCTCCATAATTTAAAGGCTGTTACATCTTAATAATGCTTATCAGACGCTGTTGGGAGTTGTACGGGTTACATAAGTCCTCCTTTTCACCCATCACTCCAGGGTTAGATATAAAAGCGTTAGTGAAGTGATCTCTATATCTACGAGGTTCGGTTGAGGATGCTCCATGGAGATACGGTTGAGGGTTGACTGCTACGAGGCTGGCATAGGGGCGGTAGGGGGGTTAGCAACCTTCCACAACAACCTATACCCACGCCTCCTAAAGAGGGGCTTCGAGGTTAAGACCTTCTCCATGCGCTTCAGGGAAGACCTACCGACAAGGGAGGATTACAAGGGCGTGATAATTAGGAGGCCCTCAACCGATGTTGACCTGGATGTGGCGTACGCATGGACGTTCGACATACTTAGGCAGTATGGTATAGATGTTGGGTATCTATCTCCATCAGAGATATACATGGTTCCAAGGTACTTCACAAACTTCGCCTCGGTACCATCACCCTACAGGATGTCCCTAGCCGACATATTCTCACCACACGACTGGATGTCGTACCTAAGGAGCGCACTCTTCGCTTGGATGCACCCAGACCTAGTTCAGGCGATATTCCTCCACTCAACGGAACCCGGAAGGAGAGGAGGCATATGGCACAAGAACCTCTCCGGAACATCGGAAAAGCTGGACTTTGAGGAGTTCGACTTCAGAGTTAAGGGAGACTTCGCCAGCTCCTTCTACTCCGGACTTAGGCTTCTGAGGGACCTAGAGTTCCCCCTAACCTACAGGATACTGATGAGGCAGCCGGATTCGGCCCTGTTCACGGTAAGTAGGATCCACAGGAAGGAGTATCTGTTCGGTCTTAGGGCTCACGGCGTCAAGTTCGGTAAGGTTGAGGATAAGGTCTTCGCGATATACCATGGGGTTGACACTGAGCACTATAGACCCCTAAGTAACGTTGAGAGGGAGGGCTTCAAGATCGGCTTCATCGGCAGGTGCAGCCCAGTTAAGGGGATAGACATAATACCGGAGTTGGCCTCGCTTCTGCTGAGGAGGATACCGGAGATAAAATTTCACATAGTCACGAAGACCGATACACAGAACCCCTACTACCTAACTCTCCTAGATAAGATACACAAGATGAAGCTCGATGATGTAATCTTCATAGATAACACCTTCTACAACGCCGATGAGAAGGTGAAGGTCATAAACTCCTGGCACCTCCTAATCTCCCCATCCAGGTATGAACCGCAGGGACAGGTCGACCTCGAGGCTATGGCGTGTGGGGTCGTCCCAGCCGTCGGTGTGGGGGGACTGCGAGAGAAGGTCATAGACGGCTTCAACGGAATATGGATAAACCCATACGACATACATGAAACAGCTGAGAAGATATACCAGTTCTATAAGGGTGAATATAAGGGCGTCAAGTCTGAGGAGCTCAGCAGGAACTGCAGGGAGGCCGCTGAGAAAGTATGGGATTGGGAGAAGAGAGCTGACGCCCACAAGGAGATCTACACCTACCTCTTCGATGGGAGAGTGGACGATATAAAGAGGGACCTGGAAGACCTACTGCTCCCAACAGCATCTCAACTTCTATAACTCTTTAATAGTAAACCCTCTGGGTTGAGGAATATGTCGACTAACGAGATGAGGAAGGACTACCTAATCGATAGATGGGTCGTCATAGCAACGGGGAGGAAACGGAGGCCAACAGACTTCGTAAGGGAGAGGGAGGTCAGGAGGGGGGCCGTCTGCCCCTTCTGTCCAGGGAATGAACACATGACACCGCCAGCCATCCTAGTTTACATAGAGTCAGACGGTGAGATCGTTAAGGAGAGGGATCGCGACGGCTTCCGCCACAAGGGATGGCTTGTAAGGTGTATACCGAACCTATATCCAGCCTTCACACCGCCGAGAGTTGAGGGTTCTGAGAGAGACATCGAGAAGAAGCGGTGGAGGGATTATACATCCAGGGACGCCCTAGGCAACCATGAGGTTGTGGTTGAGTCCCCCAACCACGATGAACACCCAGGCGTAGCTAGGATCTCCCAGCTAATCCACGTAATAAACGCTTACAAGGACCGGTTCAGCCAGCTCATAGCTAAACCCTACGTGGGGTATGTCTCGATCTTTAGGAACCACGGGGTAGACGCCGGGGCCTCACTATCACACGCCCACACCCAGATAATAGCCACCCCCACAATCCCGAGGCTTGTAGGTGAAGAGTTGGAGGCGGCAAGGGAACACTATAGCAAGTATAGTGAATGCGCCTTCTGCAGTATCCTAGAGAGGGAGAGGGAAGGCCCACGCTTCATATGGGAGAATGATAGCTTCATCGCCTTCACACCTTGGGCCAGCATACATCCCTTTGAGTTCTGGATATTCCCGAGGAGACATCAGGGCGTGATAACCGATATGACCGAGACCGAAACTGAAGATTTGGCCCTAGCCATGAGGGTCTGCCTCGGCGCTTTGAATAGGCTGCTTAACGATCCATCCTATAATTTCGGCTTCCACATGGTTCCGGATGCAGCCTACCACTGGCATATTGAGGTCTACCCGAGGCTGGCGATATGGGCAGGTTTCGAGAAGAGCACCGGGGTCTACATAAATGTCATGTCCCCTGAGGCTGCGGCGGTTAACTTGAGGGAGGCAGCTGAGAGGGAGGAGGAAGCCTTAACGGGTTCCCAACGTCATCTTTAAGCCTCCAGCTCTCCGGCTCTTAACTGTACATGCTCAGGACTTTCCGGATACCATCCGTCGTGACGTGGTACTTCTCCATTCCACCAGCATTGATTACGCTGACGTAGTTTGCCTCAATTAACTTCCGCAGGTTCTCCCTAACCTTCGGCGGCTCCAAGGCTGTCCAGGTCGATATCTCCTCAACTGAAAGAGACTTCTCAGGGGCCGTTGCACCTATGTTGTGCAACATGCATAGAAAGAAGATTTCATCCGGTATCTTGAGGAAATCGGATGGTTCCGAGGGTTGGTTCATAGGGGCTTCATCCCATGGCGGTTTCATAGGTTTCTAAGGTCTTCTTCGCCACAACGTTCCAACTATATATCTCCTCTATCCTCTTTTTAGCGTTTTGGGTAAGCCACCTCGAGTAGCCAGGGTCTGAGAGGACCCTATTTACGCCCCAAGCTATTGAGTTTGGGTCCTTTGGGTATACGAGGACTCCCGTATGGTCGTGCTCGATTATCTCGGCCAACCCGCCGATATTGCTGGCTACAACGGGAACTCCGGCGGCCATCCCTTCTAGGGCTACTATGCCGAAGGGTTCATAGGTTGACGGGACAACCAGCACATCGGCGCTTAATGTTAGGTTTATCAGCTCATGATCCGGGATGAAGCCCCTGAACTGTATTCTATCCTTATAGCCCATCGAGAGGGCTAGCCTCTCCAAGTTATCCCTAGACCAGCCCTCCCCAACTATAACAAACCTAGCTTCCGGATGCTCCTTCAATATTAATGGGACAGCCCTAATAAGGTATTCAACCCCCTTTTGTGGGACCAGCCTTCCGATGAACAGGACGAGCCTCTCGTTGGGTGATATCCCATATCTCCCTCTCACCAACTCACGGTTGAAGTTCTTCTGGTATTTGGTTGGGTCTATGGCGTTCGGTATGACATCTATCTTATCCGGTGGGAGGTGGAAGTGGTTCTGTAACTCCCACTTCATCGAGTTACTCGTGACTATAACCCTCTTCGACTCGTATGTTGCCCACCACTCAAAACCATCTATCAAGTATGAATCCGGCGAGTGGAGGCCCTGAGCCCGACCT
>QMYL01000013.1 GCA_003662645.1 Candidatus Bathyarchaeota archaeon | reverse complement strand
CCTCTGCTCACCCAATAATCCAACCGCCAACCAGTTCGATACCGACTCGATCCGAAGCCTGCTAGAGGGGTTTAACGGCTTAGTTGTGGTTGACGAGGCCTACGTAGACTTCGCCGGTCGGTCTATAATCGACCTCGTCGACGAGTATGAGAACCTCATCGTACTCAGAACCTTCTCCAAGTCCTTCGGCATAGCCAGCTTGAGGTTGGGGTACGCAGTCTCGAATGAGGAGCTTGCGTCAACCCTGGATGAGAGGTTCCAGATGCCCTACGCCGTCTGCTCCATAGCCCTGAGGGTTGGCTTGAAGCTCCTGGATAGAGTTGAAGTTGTGAGTAGGGCGGTTAAGGCTTTGAAGGTTGAGAGGAGTAGGGCGATTAAGCTCCTGAACGAGATCGACGGGGTTAGAGCCTTCGACTCAAAGACAAACTTCATACTCATAAGCCTACCGGTGGATTCACGCATGTTATACGAGAGGCTCCTCGAGAAGGGGATAATAGTCAGGAACCTTGGGAGGGTGCTCCACCTCGAGGATTGTATAAGGGTTACGGTTGCGCCGAGACCGGTGATGGACAGGTTCATAACGACTTTCAGGGAGGTTCTAACCGGTGGGGTCGATTGAGGATTACGTGGAGTTTGAGACCGGAGGCGGGTCTGCCTACATCAGGCGGGACAGCGTTGAGAATCTACGCAGAGTAGACTCCATCATATTCGACTGTGATGGGGTCCTGATAGATGTTAGGGAATCCTATGACAAAGCCATCTCAAAGGCGGTTTCATACATAATCAACGGGTTAACGGGATGCAGCCTCCCGGAGGAACTGATACCCGAGAGTGTGATCTTCGCGTTCAGGAGGAGCGGCGGGTTCAACGACGACTGGGACACAACCTACGGCATAACCATGTACCTACTATCCCACATGCCTAAAGGGTTTAGGGAGGCCCTAAAGAGGAGCATCAAGATGGTAAAGCCCGGGATGAAGCCCCACGACAGGTTCAAGATTGTGGCGGGGACCGTGAGGAGGCTCTTAAACAGTGGGATTGTGAACTGCGGGGAGGTTGAGGCGTTGATCGATGGGTTGGAGAACCTCGCTGAGAACCTCGACGAGACCGGTATAGCCTCGGTTGATAGTAACCTCCTCGAGGAGTTCAGGGGTGTGGATGGCTTCCAAGAGTTCTACAGAAGCCTCAAGGCTTTCTTCTCCTATCCGGGATATGTTGGGGAGAGCATAATCCCAACGGTATTCGAGGAGATATTCTACGGCGATAGGCTGTACAGGGAGGTCCACGGGGTTGAGGCGAGGTTTGTCAACTCTCCAGGCTTGATAATGAATGAGAGGGTTATAGTGAGGAGGGAAACCCTAGAAGCCTTGGAGTCGATGGTTGGCGAGGGGAGGCTTGGCATAGCATCAGGAAGCCAAAGGAAGCCAGCCGACTACATACTGGGGGACATCCTAAAGAGGTTTAATAAAGACGCCCTAATCTTCTATGACGATATCATGAGGGCTGAGCGTGAGGCGTTGAGGAGGGGCCAACCGGTGGGGAGCCTGAAGAAGCCGAACCCCTACTCACTTCTCGAGGCAGCCAAGGCCCTAGAACCATTCGATTCAGCCCTATACGTTGGAGACTCGATGGGCGACCTACTCATGGTGGAGGAGGCTAGGAGACTCGACGCCCGATACCTATTCGCAGGCGTATATAGATACATATCGATGGGCAGCCAGACCTTACAAAGCTTCATTAAGTTCAGCTCCGATCTTATAGTGCCTTCGATCAACGAGTTGCCAGAGGTATTAAGAGCCTTGAGGGGTGGTCAGCTTTGAGGGTTGCAGAATATTCGAGGAAGACTAGGGAGACCGAGATATACGTTAAGGTGAACCTCGACGGTAGGGGTGAGGCGGATGTGGGTACGGGCTTCGCCTTCGCCGACCACATGCTGCGATCCCTAGCGGTCCACAGCTTGATGGATATAACGGTTAAGGCTGTAGGGGACCTCAGGCACCACGTTATCGAGGATGCAGCCATATGTCTAGGTGAGGCGATAAGTAGGGCCTTAGGAGATAGATCCGGGATAAGGAGGTTCGGGTACGCCATAGTCCCGATGGACTGCTCCCTAGCGACAGCCGCCGTTGACCTCGGCGGCAGACCCTACTCCAGGATAAACCTCAAACTGAAGGGGGTAGCCATCGAGGATACACCCTACGAGGATCTATACCACTTCCTAGAGAGCCTAGCGTCATCCCTTAAGGCGAATATACACGTACAAGTCCATTATGGGGATAACGACCACCACAAGGTTGAGGCTGCATTCAAGGCTCTAGCATTATCCCTCAGGGAGGCCGTCTCGATCGACCCGAGGAGGAGGGGTATCCCAAGCGCTAAGGGGGTGATCTAGATCCCGAAGGTTGGGGTTGTAGACTACGGAGTTGGGAACCTCTTCAGCATAGGATGCGCACTGAGGAGGTTAAATCTAGATGTGGTCTTAGCCTCAATCCCGGGAGAGCTCAACGGAGTGGACGGCGTCGTCCTACCAGGCGTCGGCAACTTCAGCACGGCGTCTAGGAACATCAAGCCCTTCAAGCCTGTGCTGGTGGACCTGTCGGGGGAGGGTAGGCCACTACTCGGGATCTGCCTGGGTATGCAGATACTCTTCGGCGAGAGTGAGGAGAGTTGGGGGAGGGGTCTAAACCTGATAGGTGGGAGGGTTGTCAGGCTGCCCCGTGGGGTTAAGACCCCCCATATGGGATGGAATACGCTTGAGGTGTGTAGGTGGAGTGAACTCCTAGATGGCGTAGAGGATGGTTCATACTTCTACTTCTTCCACTCATACTACGCAGAACCGGACGATGAGGATGTGGTTGCGGCGAAGACTGAGTATGGGGTTAGGTTTCCATCGGTCATATCGAGCGGGTGTATATTTGGAACCCAGTTCCACCCCGAGAAGTCTGGGAAGCCGGGAGCTTTGATACTGAAGAACTTTGCCGAGATGCTCAAGAGGTGAAGGGTGGATGGAGGTTATACCCGCGGTAGACTTGATGGGTGGGAGGGTTGTGAGGCTCACCAGGGGGAAACCCGAGGAGGTTAGAACATACGAACACCTAGGAGATCCCGTAACCATAGCAAAGAGGTGGGAGTCCGAGGGGGCGGGGATCATCCACATAGTCGATCTAGACGCAACACTCGGTTTGGGGGATAACCGCCAGTTGATAGGTGAGATAGCCAACTCGGTTGGTGTACCCCTCCAGGGCGGTGGAGGTATAAGGAATTTGAAAACCGCCAAAAAACTACTCGATGGGGGTGTATGGAGGGTGATAGCGGGCTCCCTAGCCTTCAGGGATAGAACGGCCATAGGGAGGCTTCTAGATGATTACGGCGCCAGCCGGGTCGCCGTAGCCCTAGACCACCTGAACGGTGAGGTTATGGTCCGGGGTTGGCGTTCAAGGGTTGGTGTGAAGATTGAGGAGGCCCTCTCAACATTTATGGATATGGGTGTTGAGTACTTCTTGATAACGTCGATAGCTAGGGATGGAACCCTTCAAGGGCCTGATGTAAAGAGCCTGAAGAGGATATGTAAGGCCTTCAACGTCAAGGTGATGGCTGCTGGGGGTGTTAGAAGCCTTGAAGACCTGATCCTCCTGAGGGATGTCGGGGTCTACGGCGTCGTGGTTGGGAAGGCCCTCTACGAGGGCAAGTTCACGTTAAAGGATGCTATAGAGACGATCCATAAGATGGGGGGTGTATAGCTGGATGGTTCTAGCCAAGAGGATAATTCCATGCCTCGATGTGGACCACGGGAGGGTTGTTAAGGGTATAAACTTCGTAAACCTTAGGGATGCCGGGGATCCTGTTGAGTTGGGTAGGAGGTATAGTGAGGAGGGGGCTGACGAGATTGTCTTCCTCGATATAACAGCCTCCCCCGAGAAGAGGGAGATACTGAAGGATGTTGTTAGGGCTGTAGCCTCGGAGCTCGATATACCGTTCACGGTTGGGGGTGGGATAAGGAGCGTAGAGGATGCGAGGGTCATCCTATGCAACGGAGCTGACAAGGTCTCGGTGAACACGGCTGCCGTTGAGAACCCTAGGCTTGTTGAGATGCTGTCGGATACCTTCGGGCGGCAGTGCGTGGTTGTGGCTATAGACGCAAAGAGGAGATACTGGAGGGATGAATCTAAGACCATGGTGGAGCTTGGGAATGGAGGGGTATGCTGGTTTGAGGTCTACACGTATGGCGGGAGGAAGCCTACCGGGATAGACGCCCTCAGATGGGCTGTGGAGGCCGCTAGGCTTGGGGCTGGTGAACTGCTCGTGACATCGATGGATAGGGATGGAACCGAGAACGGGTACGACCTCGAGTTAACGCGGAGCATAGTTGAGAGGGTTGATATACCGGTGATAGCTAGCGGTGGAGCTGGGAGGCCTGAACACTTCCTTGAAGCCTTCACGGTTGGAGGCGCGGATGCAGCCCTAGCAGCCTCGGTCTTCCATTATAATAAGTATCCCATACCTGTTGTGAAGAGGTTCCTGAACGAGAGGGGGGTGCCTATAAGGCTATGAAGAGAGCTAAGAGTTTGAGAACCGTAACCATAAATGAGTTGGACTTCGAGAAGGGAGGGGGTCTCATACCCGTAGTCGTCCAAGACTACAAGACCAGCCAGGTTCTAACGTTGGCCTACGTCAACAGGGAGGCCCTAGAGAGGACCATACAGACCGGGTACGCCCACTACTACAGGAGGTCTAAGGGGAGGGTCATGAAGAAGGGTGTAACATCCGGGAACGTCCAGGAGGTGAGGGACATACTCGTGGACTGCGACCGGGACTCACTGATATTCCTCGTAAAACAGAAGGGTTATGCATGCCACCTCGGGATGGAGACGTGCTTCCACAACAGACTGAGAGAGGCAAGCGAACTACCAAAAAGGGATAACGCTATCAATTAATATTTATAGAGGTTCTATCAGAAACGCTCAACATATCCGTCTATAAGTTAACCATGACGATACTATGTACAATGAAGACTAATTAGCAAAACCCAGGCTTAGGAGATTTAAAATGTAATACGTATCAATGGTTATGGAACTCTAGATGGTAGTGATCTCGATCTTCGTTGATAGGGAACGACCCACGGATGATGAGCGGGATAGAAACACTAAACGTTGGATAGGTTGGTATAAATATTAAGGCGACTATTCATCGCTTATGTGCTCAGGCGTAGATTGAGGCTGCCGCTACTTAGGTAGCGTCCACATCCACGATTAGAGTTAGGAATGGGTTAACTCCTTCCGTCAGCTTACTCGATAGTATTTTATTTTGTTCCTCCATCTGTGGGGGTGGATTTGTGAGGGAGGTTCCGTTGAGCCTTGAGGTTGTGGATGCTGAGAAGCTTGGAGCGTGAAGGTTTTCATCCCGAGGGTTAGGGGCAGCTGCGGTTCTGAGGGTTTAGACTAGGGGGAGTTAAACCTTCTGTTTGAAGTCAGGTCTAGTAGCATTCTAAAGGATTAAATCTTGGGATGTTCCTTCTATAGTGTGATGGTGAGCTTATGAAGGAAGCTATGCTCTACGAGAGGTTAGCGGATAATAGGGTTAGGTGTAACCTCTGCGGCAGGAGGTGTGTAATCCCGGATGGGAGGTTCGGCTTCTGCAGGGTTAGGAAGAACATCTCCGGGAGGCTCTACTCACTCAACTACGCGAAGGCCTGCGCGGCTAATGTGGACCCGATAGGGAAGAAGCCCCTAGCCCACTACCACCCTGGAGCTTTGGTTATGTCCATAGCGACCGTTGGCTGTAACTTCAGGTGTCAATTCTGTGACAATTGGGTGATAAGTCAGGAGGAGGATATAACGGGTAGGGACCTCCCGCCGGAGGAGGTTGTGAGGTTGGCTGAGGAGCATGGTTGCCAGGGTATAAGTTACACCTATACCGAGCCGACCATATTCTTCGAGTACGCCTATGACACGGCTATAATCGCCCACAAGCATGGCCTGTTTAATACCTTCGTTACGAATGGATACATGACCCCTGAGGCTGTCAGAACCATAGCGCCCTATCTGGATGCCGCCACAGTCGATTTTAAGGGTGGGGGAGACCCTGACTTTTATAGAAAGTTCTCATCTGTTCCATCGGTTGAGCCGATATATGAGTCGTTGAAGGAGATGAAGCGTTGCGGCATACATATCGAGATAACCAACCTCGTCGTCCCGAAGATCGGTGACTCGATGGAGAGGATAAGGCAGCTTGCGACATGGATCAGGGAGAACCTCGGGGAGGATACACCCCTCCACTTGTTGAGGTTCCACCCTGACTACAAGTTGACCGAGATACCATCGACCGAGCCTAAAATACTTGAGGAGGCCTATAAGGTGGCTCGTGAGGCCGGTTTGAACTACGTCTACCTTGGAAACCTCCCAGGCCACCGTTACGAGAATACCTACTGCCCAGATTGTAACGAACTGCTCATAAGGCGCTACGGCTTCGATGTAGTTAGGTGGAACATAACGAGCGACATGAAATGTCCGAATTGCGGGAGGAGCATCCCTATAAAGGGAAAGCACCATAAGGGCGGATACCTATTCCCATACCCCATAATCTAGATCATCCAGACACCCATTTGGCCCCAATAAAATTTTTCTTTGGGTAGCCAAAAAAGGAAGGGGTGACATCAAAAAGGGGAAGGAGCTTCAGTTTGGACCCTTATAACCAACCTTCTCCTTTAGGGCTTGGACTGCCTCAGGGTTCATGAGGGTTGTTATATCGCCTATCGGCTGGTTCCTGGTTATGGCCTTCAGTATCCTGCGCATGATCTTACCGCTCCTGGTCTTTGGCAGGTCATCGACGAAGATTATCCTGTCAGGCCTCGCGGTTGGGCCGATGACCTTCACCACCTGCTTCTTGAGTTCGTTCTCGAGTTCCGGTGAGGGCTTATACTCCGGCTTCAAGGTTACGAAGGCCACCGGAACCTCCCCCTTGATCTCGTGGGGGGCTGCAACCACAGCGCACTCAACCACAGCCGGATGCTGGGTTATGGCGTTCTCAACCTCAGCCGTTGAGAGCCTGTGGCCCGCAACCTTCATCACATCGTCAACCCTACCGGTTAGGCGTATATTCCCAAGCTCATCCCAGATTACGGCTCCATCGCTGGTGTAGTATATCTTCTCCCCATAGACGCTCCAGTACTGCTTCTTGAACCTCTCAGGGTCCTTGTAGACCGTTCTGAACATCCCTGGGGCGAAGGGTGGGAGCTGGACTAGGTATCCACCCTCCCCGATGTTCGTCGGCTTACCATCCTCCGTTAGGACGGCGAAGCGCGTACCCGGGAAGGGCCTCCCAGCAACGGTCGGTATGAAGGGCCCTATGCCTGGTAGGGAGTTTATCAGGGTTGCTCCGGTCTCAGTTTGCCACCACGTATCGATTATCGGACACCTACCGCCCCCTATAACCCTGAAGTACCAGAGCCATGCCTCCTCGTTTATCGGCTCACCGACCGTTCCGAGTATCCTCAGACTGCTGAGGTCATGCTTCTTAGGCCACTCATCCCCCATCCTCATCAGCATCCTTATCGCCGTCGGAGCTGTATAGAATATAGTTACACCGTGCTTCTCTATTATCTGCCACCACCTGTCTGGGGCTGGATAGTCGGGCGCCCCCTCATAGATCAGTATGGTCGCCCCATTCATCAACGGGCCGTAGCAGGCGTAGGTGTGTCCAGTTATCCACCCTATATCGGCTGTACACCAGAATACATCCTCATCGTGGAGGTCGAAGTCCCACTTCGCGGTCCAGTAAGCCTGCACAGCGTAGCCGCCTGTGTGGTGTTCTATACCCTTAGGCTTCCCCGTTGTACCGCTCGTGTACAGGATGAACATCATGTCCTCGCTGTCCATGACCTCCGGCTCGCAGTATTGGGGCGCATCCTTCATCAGCTCATGCCACCAGTAGTCGCGCCCCTCAACCATGTTCACATCTATACCAAGCCTCTTGACGACGACCACCTTCTCTATCTTGGTTCCCTCAAGGCCTCCGTCAGCGTTATCCTTCAGGTGGATCACCTTGCCCCTCCGGTAGTATCCGTCGGCGGTTATCAAGACCTTAGCCTCCGCGTCTATCATCCTATCCCTAAGCGACTGGCTACTGAAGGCTGAGAAGACCACGCTGTGGACCGCACCTATCCGCGTGCAAGCAAGCATGGCTATCTGGACCTCCGGTATCATAGGCATGTATATGCCGACCCTATCACCCTTCCTCACACCCAAGCTCTTCAACACGTTGGCGAACTTGTTCACCTCGCGGTAGAGGTCATAGTAGGTTAGAACCCTATGCTCCTCATCGATCGGCTCCGGCTCCCAGATTATCGCAGCCTTATTCCTCCTCCACGTCTCGATATGCCTATCCAGCGCGTTGTAGGAGACGTTCAACTTCCCACCGATGAACCATTGGTAGAATGGAGGCTTCCACCTATAGGTCTCCTTCCAAGGCTTGAACCACGTTATGCCTTCCTTCGCTAGCTTTGCCCACCAACTAACCGGATCACGCTCAGCCTCCTCATAGACCGATTCATCGCTGACCCAAGCCCTCTCCTTAAGCTCCTCGGAAGGCCAGAAGACGTTCTTCCTCTCCGGGTCCTCATAAACCCATTTGACGGGCTTCTTCGGCATCTTGTTCGGCTCCTTCCTAAACTTTTTTAATTTCTGAAATGATCGATTCGATGGAATATAAACATTTTTGATTGGAACTAGTATCGTCGAGATGACAGAGCCGTTAAAGATGAAAGATTAAAATTGTGTGTTTGGATATCTGATCCGTGGATGCCCGGATTCCTTTGGGGGAGGCTGCATGGGGGACATAAGTATACGCTACGAACCCTTCAAGGAGATAATCGTGATGAACTACGTTAAGTTTCCCAGCGTCGAGGACCTTGTTCGGTTCGCCAACATCTCCGCTGGAGGAAAGACCGTTGGGGTCTACTGGGCGAACGGGGTTGTCTTTATCTACTATCCACTCTCCGGAACCAACACGGTCGCGAAGTCGATTATGGAGGAGGGGAAGGTCTACTGGACATTCGTAGGTTTCGCCTTGATGCCCGAGTATAAGTCGATAGTTGAGACTAGAGAGAAGATAATCGCCCCAGTCATTGACATGTCCGGAAGCCCAGTCTTCCAGAGGGTTGCTGAATGGCTGAAGCAGCAGGGGGGTGAAGCTGGAGGCTGCCTGTAACCAGCCGGAGCCGTAAAGTGAGTATGGAAAAGCTTTTATACTATATGGTTGCACTCTTAATCTTCGAGGGCTGTAAAATGGGGTATCGCTTTATCGAGCGGCAACGTTAAGGTGCGAATTTTTGACACAACCCTGAGAGACGGAGAACAGACACCTGGAGTTTCTCTAACACCCGAGAAGAAGCTCAGAATTGCCAAACAACTAGATGAACTCGGAGTGGACGCCATCGAAGCTGGCTTCGCAGCAGTATCTGAGGGCGAGATGGAAGCGATAAGGCTGATATCCAAGGAGAACCTGAGAGCCGAGGTCTACAGCTTCGCACGTGGAGTGAGGAGGGATATAGACGCAGTCTTAAAGAGCGGGGCTGACGGCGTCTTCCTCGTCATCCCAACATCAGATATGCACCTGAAGTATAAACTTAAGAAGAGTAGGGAGGAGATTCTAAAGCTGACTAGCGACTGCGTTGAGTACGCAAAGGATCACGGCTTGAAGGTTGAGCTTGGGGCTGAAGACGCAACGAGGAGCGACCTAGACTTTCTGAGGAAGATGATATCGGTTGGCGTCTCAGCCGGGGCGGATATAGTCTCACCATGCGACACGGTTGGAATACTAACCCCGGAGAAGACCTACGACTTCTTCTCCAACTTGAGGGGGGAGTTTCCAGACGTCCTCTTCAGCGCCCACTGCCACGACGACTTCGGGATGGCCGTCGCCAACACGATAGCCGCGGTAAGGGCCGGGGTTGGTGAGGTCCATGTAACCGTTAACGGGCTAGGTGAAAGGGCTGGAAACGCAGCCCTCGAGGAGGTGGTCGTAGCCCTAAAACTCCTCTACAAGATTGAAACATCGGTCAGGCTGGAACGCCTCTACGACACCTCCATGCTGGTCTCCAGATTGACCGGGATACCAGTCCAACCGAATAAGGCGATAGTTGGGGAGAACGCCTTCGTCCACGAGTCCGGCATCCACACCCACGCCATACTAGCCCACCCATTAACCTACGAGCCGATACCGCCAGAGCTGGTGGGCCGAACTAGGAGGTTGGCTGTTGGCAAACACGTAGGCTCTAGGGGTTTGAGGGCTGCCCTACAGGAGATGGGCCTGAAGCCGACTGATGAGCAGTTG